>JBAVPP010000218.1:0-2070 GCA_049693175.1 Gallionella sp.
ATGGATATGAGTGGTATCGTGCGCTGGGCTCGCGATAACGCTTGACGCGAGTATTGCCTGCGCCCCTTGCGGCTTGTGACTCAGTGAACTTTGGCATTGACTTCAGCTCGGCACTTCGCCAGACTGCGATTATGAATCTCACCAAACGACTAATTGCTGTGTTTTTGATGCTGTGGCTACCGCTGTTCAGCGGCGGCGCGTTGGCGGCTTCTGTGGCTATGCAGTTGCCAGCCGGACATTGCCAGGATGAGTCTATGTCGATGGCAGATATGGCCAACATGGAGATGGACGTTGCTCCCATGCCAGGCACAAATGCCCCGCACACGCCCGCCTGTGACTCGTGTGGTTTGTGCCATCTGGCGTGTACCGCTTATATCGCGGTGTCGAATGTGGATATTGTTTTTGCGCAAGTTTTTGCACGCGAAGTCGCGCCATATATCGTCGTATTTCATTCTGTTACTAGCGCACCACTTTTGCCCCCTCCGCTCGCGCTCGTCTGATACGGGACGAGTCCGTCTGTAGTTTCCAAACCCGATTTCGTCCCGTCCTAACGTGCGGTCGCATGCGACCCGCCGATTATTTTCCACAGGATGCGGAATATGAAATCACAGCAATTTTTATTTACGATGCTATGCGCGCTATGGCTGACACCCGTCTGCGCCGCTGAACCCTTGGGCGGCGACCTCAAGGAGTTGTTGGAGTATGCGCGCGACCATAATGCCGAATTGACCGCCACGCGCTATGAAGCTGATGCGGCGCAACAGCGCGCTGCATCAGCAGGGGTATTGCCCGACCCGGTATTGCGTGCCGAGCGGTATGACATCAGCAATCAGTCTGGCAACGTGATTCCCAATGTAATGCCCACACAACGCTACCAGTTGAGTCAGGCTTTGCCATGGTTCGGCAAGCGTGATTTGCAACGCGGTATTACTGCGGCACAACTAGAGCAGGCGAACGGTCAAACTGCCGCAAACTGGTCAGACTTGGCGTATCGTCTCAAGACGGTTTACGCGCTGAATTATTATCTCGCGGCCAATGAAAAACTGACCCGGCAGAGCATAGATCTGTTCGACAATTTGGAGCAGATCGTCGCCGCGCGCTATGAAAATGGTTTGAGTAACCAGCAGGATGTCATCCGTGTGCAGGTGGAAACGAGCGCGTTGCAAGCCGAACTGATAGCCATCCAAAATGAACGGCATCATGCGCATACCGAGTTGAACAGTCTGTTAGCGCGTCCCGTCAATGCGGTGTTGAGCGATCCGGTGCAAATTCGCCCGCTGCCGCCTGTTGCGCAGCTGGATGAAAACACTTTGTTGAAAAAATTGCGCGCGCAGAATCCGTCCGTGCGCATCGCGGAGGCGCAGCAACAATACGCCGATAAAAACCGCGACCTATCCTATGCCAACCGCTATCCGGGTTTGACGCTGGGGCTTGCGCGCACTCAATACAGCGCAATGAATACCTGGGATGTGATGGTCGAATTTAATTTGCCGCTGCAACAATCGGCACGCCGCTCGCAGGAACACGAGACCGAAGCGATGCTGGCGGCCGCCAGCGCGCGCAAGCAAGCCACGCTCAATCAAGTGGAGTCCAGTCTGTCGGAAAATTTATCCGCACTGGATTCGGCACGCCGCACCGAAGCCTTAATCAAGAACCGGTTATTGCCGCAAAGCGAGTTGACTTATCAGTCCGCCTTGTCCGGTTACGAGAACGGAAAACTTGATTTCGCCACACTGATGTCTGCGCAGCGGCAGATATTGCAAGTGCGGCAACAGCAATTAAAAGCGCAATTGGACGCGCAATCACGGCTAGCCGACGTTGAAAAATTATTGGGGGAAGAATTATGAACCACATCGTTAAAGTGAGTTTGGGCGGATTGCTCATATTGGGCATGACGGCTGGCGGATATTGGTTGGGTACTCAAAGCAGAATGCAGAATTCAGGATTAAAAAACGATGAGCGGGGATTAAATAGCGTGGCAAAAATTGAACGCAAGCTGTTGTACTACCGCAATCCTATGGGGCTACCAGACACCTCAGCTGTACCCAAAAAGGATGCGATGGGCATGGC
>JBAVPP010000219.1:0-2965 GCA_049693175.1 Gallionella sp.
CATCTAGGGTATGGGGGTGTCCGCGCGCAAACGTGGATGTGAATCAATCAGGGAAAGGGTGACAACGTGGGCGAAGGTCTGGCTGGTATCCGTGTGGTTCTCATCGACGACAGCAACACCATACGCCGTAGCGGCGAGATTTTTCTAAAGCAAGCGGGTTGTGAAGTGATACTCGCCGAAGATGGTTTCGACGGCTTATCCAAAGTGGTCGAGCATAATCCCGATATGATATTTATCGACGTGATGATGCCCAGGCTAGATGGTTATCAGGCATGTGTCCTGATAAAAAACCACCCGAAATTCAAACAAACTCCCGTGGTCATGCTGACCAGCAAGGACACCTTGTTTGACCGCGCGCGAGGAAAACTGGTCGGCTCCAACCAGTATCTGGTCAAACCGTTCAATAAAAAAAGTATAGTTGATGTGGTTATGTTGCATACAGGAAAACATGACGAGGCAGATCATGGTTATCACGAGGAAATAGATAATGGCTATTAAGAAAATTTTGTTGGTGGACGATTCGGCCACCGAACGACATATCATCGGCGAGATTCTGACCAAAGCGGGATTCGTTGTCTCACTCGCGGAGGACGGCGAAAAGGGGGTCGCGCAGGCGAAATTACTCAAGCCGGATTTGATTGTGATGGATGTGGTGATGCCAGGATTAAATGGCTTCCAGGCGACCCGTGCCTTGAGCAAAGATCCCGAAACTGGCCATATACCCGTGATTTTGTGTACCACAAAAGATCAGGAAACCGACAAGGTTTGGGGCTTGCGCCAAGGCGCGAAAGATTATGTGGTGAAGCCGGTGAACGGTCCGGATCTGCTGGCGAAAATCGCTGCATTCGAGTAATACACAAAGCATGGCCAACCACACCGACCTCCGGGAGTTTCAGCAAAGCCTGAGCAAGCAGATGCAGGCGAGCGGGGACGTGCGACAAGTTTCCACGCTAGGCGTGAGCATTGCCGGTCAAAATTGGTTGGTCGATATGGCGGACATCAGCGAGGTCTTGCCTGTACAGGCAATGACTGCTGTGCCACTCTCCAAAGCATGGGTCAAAGGCATCACCAACGTGCGCGGAAATTTGTATTGTGTCGCGGATATTGCCGATTACTTCAAACTTGGTAGGGCATCGGGAAATCCCGATAACCGTCTGTTGTTGACGGCGGGTCAATACGCCTTTAATGCCGCATTTGTAGTCGACAAGGTATTGGGTTTGCGCGACACCCGCGCTTGGCATCAAGATCAATTTCAGTACATCGATGAGCAAAATGGCGTTTGGCATAAACTCGACATCGAAAATTTATTAGTGCAACCGGATTTTTTGCAAATAGGCGTGTAACTGCTGCGTCAGTGGGGGAAGTTAGAAATGGCAAACGAACAAAAAACATCAAATACAAAAATTCAGTCTGGCAAAAAATCCTGGCAAGATTTCAAGTTACCCTTGATTGGTCACTTGCCTGTCGAGCGGCAGCTCAAATTTCTGGGTATCGCCACAGGTATCGCGCTGTTGGTGACGGCCATTGCCGCCTTTATCAATAGCCGCGAAGAAGACCACCGTACCGGTTATGTTTTGCAATCCACCAATATCGAGTTGTATGCGCGCCAGCTGAGTACTGCTGCGGCGTTGGCGGTGACGGGTGATAGCAAATCCTTCGATGATTTGAGCGCGGCAAGAAAGTCTTTGTCCGAAAGTGCGGACATTTTGGACAAGGGGCAAGGAAGTTTGCCGGCAACAACAGGGCAGGCACGCGTGGTGTTGGACCCAACCTTGTTGGTCGTTAAAAAAATGCTTACCGACACAGACAGCTTGGCGGCGGGTCGTTCGGCTCTGGTGACGTTGAACCGATCGATTGACGCGATTGGTTTGGGCGATAATGAGTTCCGTCAGTTGAGCGAGCAATTAAGTGCCGCTGCCGGAGCCAACTTGGCGGGCAGCTTCCAGTTGGGTATCGAACGGTTGGCGCGTGATGCGGCGGTGCTGTTGGGCACACAGGTTGATATGGATCAGATGGCGCGTCTGGGTGTCGATACCTACGCGGCGGAAACGGCGTTGGCGGCAATGCCCGCTGCTGATCCCACAGTGCGGCGCGCGGTGGAACTGTTCGATCCTTACCGCACCAGCGTGGAGATTCTGGTGGGTGAATCAAGAGCCCTGGTTGACGCGAAAACCGCGCTTGCACAAATTGATAAAGGCGCGGATCAGTTGATTAAGCAGAGTATCAGTTTGCGTGCCGCATATGAAACCAGCGCGCTGTCCATCATTACCGGTTGGCTTGCAATCGGATTTGGTGTGCTGACCTTGGTCTTGTTGTTGTTAATCTTTAAAGAGTATTTGGAAGAGTCGCGCCAGCAAACTCAACGTGCCGAAGCCAGTTACAAGCAGAACCAGACCGCGATTTTGCGTTTGATGAATGAGTTGAGCGACTTGGCGGATGGCGACCTGACCATACGCGCGACGGTTTCCGAGGACATCACCGGCGCGATTGCAGACTCGGTGAACTACACCACGGAAGAGTTGCGCAAACTGGTTTCAGGTGTAACGCGAGCAGCCGAAAAAATGGGTGTGGCAACGGGTGACGCGGATAAAGTGTCCAAAAATTTGCTCGTGGCTACACAAAAGCAAGCGAATGAAATCCAAGAGGCGGGCGAGTCGGTGCAGTTGATGGCGAAGTCGATTCAAGAAGTCGATAGTAGCGCGACCAAAGCGGCGGAAGTGGGTCGCCGCACTTTGGTGGCGACGGAACAGGGTTCGCAAGCGGTGCGCAACTCCATTGCCGGTATGGACGGTATTCGCGAGCACATTCAGGATACCGCGAAACGCATTAAACGCCTCGGCGAAAGCTCGCAAGAGATTGGTGAGATTGTGGATTTGATTTCGGATATTACCGAGCAGACCAACGTGTTGGCGTTGAATGCCGCGATCCAAGCGGCGGCGGCGGGTGAAGCGGGTCGGGGCTTCTC
>JBAVPP010000220.1:0-15799 GCA_049693175.1 Gallionella sp.
AGCCGTCCGGGTTTGCGTATTTACAAGGGTAGCAGTGAGATTCCTAGCGTGATGAACGGTTTGGGTATCGCCATTGTTTCCACGTCCAAGGGTTTGATGACAGACCGCAAAGCGCGCGCCAATGGTATTGGTGGCGAGCTGTTGTGCGTAGTCGCGTAAGGGGTAAGCATGTCTAGAGTTGCCAAAAATCCTGTTGTAGTTCCGGCTGGTGTAGAAGTGCTTCTCGCTGCGAATGAGGTTTCCGTTAAAGGTCCTCTGGGCACGATTAAGCATGCGTTGAACTCAGATATTTCTGTGGTTCGTGAAGGTGATTTGTTGTTGTGCAAAGCAAGCAATGCGACCAAGCAATCGGATGCGATGTCGGGAACGATACGCGCCGTGTTGGCGAATATGGTGATCGGCGTAAGCAAGGGTTTCGAGCGCAAGCTGACTCTGGTGGGCGTGGGTTATCGTGCCGCTGCCGCAGGTGATACATTGAATCTGACTTTGGGTTTTTCTCATCCGGTTTCTTACAAGATGCCGGCGGGCGTGAAGGTTGAGACACCGACGCAAACTGAAGTGGTATTGAAAGGTGCTGACAAGCAGCGCGTTGGTCAGGTTGCTGCGGAAATTCGCGCCTACCGTTCACCTGAGCCATATAAGGGCAAGGGCGTGCGTTACAGTGATGAAGTTGTGATCTTGAAAGAAACCAAGAAGAAATAATTGAGGCGGATATGTTAAACAAAAAAGAAGCGCGTCAGCGCAGAGCACGCAAAACCCGTGCACGCATTGCTGAAAAGAAAACTGTACGTTTGGCAATCAATCGAACCAATTTGCATATATACGCGCAAATTATTTCTGCTTGCGGTAGCAAAGTTTTGGCCAGTGCTTCAAGTATGGAAGTTGATGTGCGCAAGGATTTGGCCAACGGAGGCAACGCTGCGGCGGCTGCCGTGGTCGGCCAGCGCATCGCTGAAAAAGCAAAAGTTGCGGGCATTTCCCAAGTGGCTTTTGACCGTTCCGGTAATCGTTATCATGGTCGCATCAAAGCGTTGGCTGAAGCCGCGCGCGAACATGGCTTGCAGTTCTAATTGGAGTTGAATAATGGCTAAGCCGCAAGGAAAGAATCAGCAACAGGAAGAACGTGACGACGGCATGATCGAAAAAATGATCTCCGTGAATCGCGTCACCAAAGTTGTTAAGGGTGGTCGTATCATGGGTTTTGCCGCACTGACCGTGGTTGGTGATGGTGATGGTCGTATCGCGATGGGCAAAGGTAAGTCCAAAGAAGTTCCGGTTGCCGTGCAAAAAGCAATGGAAGAAGCGCGCCGCAATCTGGTTAAAGTCAACCTGAAAAACGGCACCTTGCACCACACCGTAATCGGTAAACATGGCGCGGCTAAAGTGCTGATGCAACCGGCTTCTGAAGGTACGGGCATTATCGCCGGTGGTGCGATGCGTGCGGTATTTGAGGCGGTAGGCGTTAAAGATGTGTTGGCTAAATGTATCGGTTCTAGCAACCCTTACAACGTGGTTCGCGCAACATTAAACGGCTTGAAGGCTCTGAATGCGCCATCTGAAATTGCTGCGAAACGCGGCAAGCAACTTGATGAGATCTTGGGGTAAGAAATGACACAAGCCAAAACATTAAAAGTGACTCAGATTAAAAGTCTGATCGGAACCAAGCAATCTCATCGCGATACCATACGCGGTCTGGGTTTGCGTCGTATCAACCACACAGTGCAATTGGAAGATACTCCATGCGTGCGTGGCATGATCAATAAAGTGTTTTACCTGGTTAAGTGCGAGGCGTAACAGATGAATCTTAATAATATTCAACCGGCACAAGGTGCTAAACACTCCAAGCGTCGCGTGGGGCGTGGTATCGGTTCGGGTTTGGGCAAGACTTGCGGTCGTGGTCACAAAGGACAAAAATCACGCGCGGGCGGTTTTCATAAAGTCGGTTTTGAAGGCGGTCAAATGCCTTTGCAACGTCGTTTGCCTAAGCGTGGTTTCGTGTCGCTGACACGCAACGACACTGCTCAAGTGCGTTTGTCCGATTTGCAAAACTTGCCAGTTGACACCATTGATTTATTGGCGTTGAAGCAAGCCGGTGTGATACACGCGAATGCATTGTCCGCAAAAGTGATTCTGTGCGGTGAGTTGACTCGCCCAGTTAAATTGCATGGTTTGATGCTGACCAAGGGTGCGCTTGCAGCGGTTCAGGCTGCCGGTGGTAGCCTCGCTGAATAAGGCCGAACGTGAGCGCGATTGCAGCTAAGGCTGTCAGTAAAAACAAGTACGGTGACCTGAGCAAGCGTCTGTGGTTCTTGCTTGGCGCGCTGGTGGTTTATCGTATCGGAGCGCATATTCCTGTGCCCGGTATTGATCCGGTGGTGTTGGCGGATTTGTTCAAGTCGCAGAAGAATGGCATCTTGGGCATGTTCAATATGTTCTCCGGTGGCGCATTGTCTCGATTCACGATATTCGCGCTGGGTATCATGCCGTATATTTCCGCATCGATCATCATGCAGTTGGCTGCGATTGCCGTACCGCAGTTGGAACAGTTGAAAAAAGAAGGCGAATCGGGTCGCCGCAAGATTACTCAATACACGCGCTACGGCACTTTGGGTTTGGCTGTGGTTCAGGCATTTGGTATTTCGGTGGCGTTGCAAGCGCAACCGGGCTTGGTGCCGAATCCGGGCTCGATGTTCCAGATGACCACGGTGATTACTTTGGTGACGGGCACGATGTTCTTGATGTGGCTGGGCGAGCAAATCACCGAGCGCGGTTTGGGCAACGGAATTTCGCTGATTATTTTTGCGGGTATCGCGGCGGGTTTACCCCATGCGATTGGCAGTACCTTGGAGCTGGCAAGAACGGGTGCATTCTCGATTCCGTTGGTGTTGTTCTTGGTGGTGTTGGCGTTCGGTGTGACGGCACTGGTGGTGTTTGTGGAACGCGGTCAACGCAAGATATTGGTGAACTATGCCAAGCGTCAAGTGGGTAACAAGATTTATGGCGGACAAAGTTCTCATCTGCCTTTGAAGCTGAATATGGCGGGTGTGATTCCTCCGATTTTTGCTTCTAGCATCATCCTGTTTCCGGCGACGATTGCGGGTTGGTTTGGTGCGGGTAGCGGCATGAGTTGGTTGAAAGACATCAGCGAAAAATTATCGCCTGGTCAGCCGATTTATGTGATGGTTTATGCGGGTGCGATTTTATTTTTCTGTTTCTTTTACACGGCGTTGGTATTTAGCCCGAAAGAAACAGCAGACAATTTGAAAAAGAGCGGCGCGTTTTTGCCGGGAATTCGCCCAGGGGACCAGACCGCGAAATATGTGGAAAGGATTATGTTGCGTCTGACTTTGATCGGCGCGGTGTATATCTCTCTGGTTTGTTTGTTGCCTGAGTTTCTGGTGGTGAAGTGGAATGTGCCGTTTTATTTTGGTGGTACATCGTTGTTGATTCTGGTGGTTGTGACGATGGACTTCATGGCGCAGGTTCAATCCTACTTGATGAGTCACCAGTATGAGAGTTTGCTGAAAAAGGCTAATTTCAAAGCCGGGATTACACGTTAATGTCAAAAGAAGATGTGATTCAAATGCAGGGCGAGATCGAGGAAGCGTTGCCGAATGCGACCTTCCGGATCAAGTTGGAAAATGGTCATGTGGTATTAGGTCATATCTCGGGAAAAATGCGTATGCACTACATTCGTATTTTGCCCGGAGATAAAGTAACGGTTGAGTTGACACCTTACGATTTGAGCAGAGCTCGTATCGTATTCCGTGCCAAATAGTTAAGCGAGTAAGGGGAAAGTAATGAGAGTTCAAGCATCTGTTAAAAAAATCTGCCGTAACTGCAAGATTGTTATTCGTAAGCGCGTGGTTCGTGTGATTTGTGTCGAACCGCGTCATAAGCAACGTCAAGGCTGATTGAGTCATACCGGCTTTGAGTGTTATAATTTTCGTTTTTCAAATATAGGGTAACTGCATGGCACGTATTGCAGGGGTGAATATCCCCAACCATCAACACGCTGTAATTGCTTTAACTGCAATTTACGGAATCGGACGCACACGCTCACAAACTATTTGTGTGGCGGCTGGCGTGAAGACCACCACCAAGATGAAAGACTTGACCGACGCGGAAGTTGAAAAGCTGCGCGAAGAAGTCGCCAAGTTCACAGTCGAGGGTGATTTGCGTCGTGAAACCACCATGAACATCAAGCGATTGATGGATTTGGGTTGCTATCGTGGTCAACGTCATCGTCGTGGTTTGCCATGCCGTGGTCAGCGCACTCGTACCAATGCACGTACCCGTAAAGGTCCGCGTAAGGCGATTGCCGGTGCGAAAAAATAATTCGCTATAACGCTTTAGAGGAATAGATTATGGCTAAGCCAGCTACGAAAGTACGCAAAAAAGTTAAGAAGAACGTTGCCGAAGGAATCGCCCACGTTCACGCATCTTTTAATAACACCATCGTGACTATCACGGACCGTCAAGGTAATACTTTGGCATGGTCCACCAGTGGCGCGCAGGGTTTTAAGGGTTCTCGTAAGAGCACGCCTTTTGCCGCCCAGGTTGCCGCCGAAGTGGTGGGTAAATCTGCCGCTGAATGTGGTGTTAAAAATCTTGAAGTGCGCATCAAAGGTCCAGGCCCAGGCCGTGAATCCGCTGTGCGCGCATTGAACGCTGCTGGTTTTAAGATCACCAGCATTTCCGATATTACGCCGGTGCCACACAATGGTTGCCGTCCGCCTAAAAAGCGTCGTATCTAATTTACTGGGAGTCAATCTTGGCTAGAAATCTTGATCCAAAATGCCGTCAGTGTCGCCGTGAAGGTGAGAAGCTGTTTCTGAAGGGCGAAAAATGTTTTACCGACAAATGTTCTATCGAGCGTCGTGCTTACGCGCCCGGTCAACACGGTCAAAAGAAAAATAATCGTTTGTCTGAGTACGGCACACAGTTGCGTGAAAAACAAAAAGTTCGTCGTATTTATGGCGTGCTGGAAAAGCAATTCCGCCTGACTTACAAACAAGCTGCAAGTCAGCGTGGTATCACGGGTGAGAGCCTGTTGCAGATACTTGAATCACGTTTGGATAATGTCACTTACCGTATGGGTTTCGGCGCGTCACGTTCCGAAGCGCGTCAAGTGGTACGTCACAACTCTTTGCTGGTCAACGGCAAGCGTGTGAATATTCCTTCGTACCAAGTTCGCCCCGGTGATGTGGTTGAAGTGACTGAAAAGTCCAAGGCTCAATTGCGCATCAAAGCGGCATTGGCTGCTGCCGAGCAACGCGGCTTTCCGGAATGGATTGAAATGGACACTAAGGCGTTCAAGGGTACTTTCAAAGCCAAACCACAACGTGCCGAACTGCCTGCAACCATCAACGAGCATCTCGTGGTTGAGTTGTATTCCAAGTAATCCACGCGGAGTAGCTTATGCTTAAGAATGAATTTTTGAAGCCACGCATTATCGACGTGCAAAGAATTTCCGACACCCAGGCTAAAGTGGTGATGGAACCTTTTGAACGCGGCTACGGCCACACATTGGGCAATGCCCTACGCCGTATTTTGTTGTCGTCCATGGCGGGTGCTGCACCCACCGAAGTGAAGATGGCTGGCGTGTTGCACGAGTATGCGACTATCGACGGCGTGCAAGAAGACGTGGTTGATTTGCTGTTGAACCTGAAAGGTATCGTGTTGCGTTTGCATAATACCAAAGAAGTGGTATTGACTTTGAAAAAAGAAGGTCAGGGCGTGGTCACGGCTGCCGACATCAGTGGTAATGCCGATGTTGAAATCGTCAATCCTGATCATGTGATTGCCCATCTGACTGCCGGTGGCAAGTTGGATATGCAAATCAAAGTTGAACAGGGTCGCGGTTACGTTTCCGCCATCTCGCGTCAAGCTCCGAATGAAACTCGCGCGGTTGGTCATATCGCGTTGGACGCTTCGTTCAGCCCGGTGAGTCGTGTGAGCTATGCGGTGGAAAGTGCGCGTGTTGAACAGCGTACCGACTTGGATAAATTGGTCATGCACATTGAAACCAATGGCGCGATTGATCCAGAACAAGCCATCCGCAACGCGGCGCGCATTTTGGTCGATCAGTTCTCTGTGTTCGCAGCATTGGAAGGCACTGAGCCTGTCGTAGAAAAAGTTCAAGCTCCTAAAGTTGATCCGATTCTGTTGCGTCCGGTGGATGATTTGGAATTGACTCCACGTTCGTCGAACTGCCTGAAGGCACAAAGCATACATTACATCGGCGATCTGATTCAGTACACCGAAAACGATTTGTTGCGCACCCCGAATTTGGGTCGCAAATCGCTTAACGAAATTAAACAGGTTCTCGCGGAGCACAATTTGTCGCTCGGTATGAAGCTGGAAAATTGGCCTGTCGCTGCGTAAGCACGACGGCAACTCAAGAAGTAAGAAAGGCATATCATGCGTCACCGTTCAGGTTTAAGAAAACTCAACCGTACCAGCAGCCATCGTTTGGCTATGTTCCGCAACATGACCGTTTCTTTGTTGCGTCACGAGCTGATTAAAACTACTTTGCCTAAGGCTAAAGAACTGCGCCGTGTGGCAGAACCTATCCTGACTCTGGGCAAGACTCCCAGTCTGGCGAATCGTCGTTTGGCATTTGCGCGTTTGCGTGATCGTGAAATGGTGACCAAGTTGTTCGACGAGTTGGGTCCACGTTATGCAACACGTAATGGCGGCTATTTGCGCGTGCTGAAATTCGGTTTCCGTCAGGGCGACAACGCGCCGATGGCACTGATTGAATTGATGGACCGTCCAGCCGATGCAACAGCCGTCGATGCTGAATAATGCATGGTGAGTAATTAGCAAAATAGCTGCAAACACCAAGCCGGGGCAACCCGGCTTTTTGCATTTTGCGTGGCGCAAAACTCTGGTGTGACTGGCGGGCTTGTGTGAGAATCGCGCTTCTGTTTTTATCGTTCGGAGCATCATCATGGCAAACTGGTTTACCGACAACTCGCTGTCTATAGGCAATACACCGTTGGTGAAATTGAATCGCATTAGCGACGGTGCATCGGCCACCATCCTCGCCAAGATTGAAGGGCGCAATCCGGCCTATTCGGTGAAGTGTCGCATTGGCGCGGCAATGATATGGAATGCGGAGCAACGTGGCCTGCTGGGCGCGGGCAAACACATCATTGAGCCCACCAGCGGCAATACAGGTATTGCGCTGGCATTCGTCGCGGCGGCGCGGGGCATTCCGCTGACACTGACCATGCCGGAAACGATGAGCATAGAGCGGCGCAAATTGCTGGCAGTATATGGCGCGAAGTTGGTGCTCACCGAAGGTGCGAAAGGTATGTCCGGCGCGATTGCCAAGGCGGAAGAAATCGCCGCTTCCGATGCGAATTATGTGTTGTTGCAACAGTTCAAAAATCCCGCCAATCCCGCCATACATGAGCGCACCACCGGCCCGGAAATTTGGAACGATACCGATGGCAAAGTCGATATTTTTGTCGCGGGTGTGGGCACGGGCGGCACGCTGACCGGCGTGTCGCGTTATCTTAAAAAGCAAGGTAAAAAAATTACTTCTGTGGCGGTCGAACCGGCTGCCAGTCCCGTGATTACACAGCATCGCGCGGGCGAACCTATCAAGCCCGCACCGCACAAAATTCAAGGCATAGGCGCGGGTTTTATCCCCGATAATTTGGACATGTCGCTGGTCGATGAAATCGAGCAAGTAAGCAATGAGGAAGCCGTGGAATTCGCGCGGCGTATGGCGCGTGAAGAAGGTATTTTGTGCGGCATATCTTGCGGTGCGGCAGTCGCAGCGGCAGTGCGTCACGCTAAGCGCGCCGAGAATGCGGGCAAGACTATCGTGGTGATTTTGCCGGATTCCGGCGAGCGATATTTGAGTACAGTTTTATTCGATGGTCTATTCGATGAGAAGGGTGTCGCTGTCTAAAAATTGCGTGGCAAAGTGGCCAATTTATTCCGTCACTTTGCCGCGCAGCGTTTTGAGTGCTCCGCGTTGTGATTTTCCGTCCAGGCGTTTTCTTTTCGCGCTGCGCGAGGGTTTAGTCGGTGTGCGTTTTTTGCTGGTGATGTTCGCGCTGATAATTAAATTTTTGAGTCGCGCTAAAGCATCCGCGCGATTCTTTTCTTGGGTGCGATGCCGTTGCGCTTTGATGACGATGATGCCATCGCCGGAGATACGTCTATCCGCCAACTCGCGCAGTTTTTCTTTGAGTTCATCCGGCAGCGAGGATGCATTGATGTCGAAGCGCAAATGAATTGCCGTGGAAACTTTGTTGACGTTTTGTCCGCCCGCACCCTGGGCGCGGATTGCATTCAGCCCAATCTCGTCATCGGCAATCGCAAGCTGCGCGGAAATTTCCAGCATCCAAGATTACCGCTGCAACACCTGCTGCAAATATTTTCCGGTGACGCTGTGTTTGTTTTTCGCGATGTCTTTGGGCGCACCTTCGGCGATGATTTGACCGCCGCCGAATCCGCCTTCCGGACCTAAATCAATCACCCAATCCGCCGTTTTAATCACATCGAGATTGTGCTCGATGACCACCACGGTGTTGCCTTGGTCGCGCAGTTTGTGGATGACTTTAAGCAGCAGCGCGATGTCGTGAAAATGCAGACCCGTGGTTGGCTCATCCAAAATGTACAGCGTGCGTCCGGTGTCGCGCTTGGAAAGTTCCAGCGACAACTTCACGCGCTGTGCCTCGCCGCCTGACAATGTGGTTGCGGATTGCCCCAGCGTGATATAGCCCAAGCCCACGTCCAGCAAGGTTTGCAGCTTGCGCGCAATCAATGGCACGGGCTTGAAAAATTCGTGCGCGACTTCCACGGTCATGCCCAAAATCTGGTGAATATTTTTGCCTTTGTACAGTACCTCCAGCGTCTCGCGGTTGTAGCGATGACCGTGGCACACATCGCACGGCACATACACGTCCGGCAGGAAATGCATCTCGACTTTAATCACGCCGTCGCCCTGACAGGATTCGCAACGTCCACCCTTCACATTGAAGGAGAAACGACCCGGTCCGTAACCCCGTTCACGCGCGCTAGGCACGCCCGCAAACAGCTCGCGTATCGGCGTGAATAGTCCGGTGTAGGTGGCGGGGTTGGAACGCGGTGTGCGACCGATAGGCGATTGATCGACGTTGATGACTTTGTCGAAAAATTCCAGTCCGGTGATGGCGGTATGCGGCGCAGGTTCGGCGTGGCTGGCGTACAAATGTTGCGACACGGCGGGATACAGCGTGTCGTTGATGAGTGTGGACTTACCCGAACCGGACACACCGGTCACGCACACCAATAATCCTACCGGCAGATTCAGCGTAACGTCTTTGAGATTGTTGCCGCACGCGCCGCTGATGGTGAGCATACGTTCGGCATCGGGCTTGAGCATTTTCGCGGGCATGGGAATGTTGCGTCGTCCGGTTAGATAATCGCCGGTCAGCGAATTCGGGTTGGCACACACTTCATCGGGCGTGCCTTCCGCGACGATCATGCCGCCGTGTTCGCCCGCGCCCGGCCCCATGTCCACGACATAATCGGCATGGCGTATCGCGTCTTCATCGTGTTCAACCACAATCACGCTGTTGCCCATGTCGCGCAACATCTTCAGTGTGTCCAGCAAGCGGTCGTTGTCGCGTTGATGCAAGCCGATGGAAGGCTCGTCCAACACATACATCACGCCGGTTAATCCCGAACCGATTTGCGAAGCCAAGCGTATGCGCTGCGCCTCACCACCCGAGAGCGTTTCGGCGGAACGTTCCAACGACAAATAATCGAGTCCGACGTTATTCAAAAAAGTTAAACGGTTGGCGATTTCGATGATGATTTTTTCCGCGATGGCGGCTTTATTGCCTTGCAGTTTGAGGTCTTTGAAAAACACCAGTGCCTGACGCAAAGGTAGCGCGTTAATCTCGAAAATATGTTGGTCGGCGACACGCACATTGCGCGCCTCAACGCGCAGCCGTGTGCCTTTGCATTCCGGACAAACGCAGCCGTTCATATATTTCGCCAACTCTTCGCGCACGGTGGGCGAATCGGTCTCTTTGTAGCGGCGTTCCAGATTATTCACAATGCCTTCGAACGCGTGTTCGCGCAGCGTGGCTTTGCCGCGTTCGTTCATATATTGAAACGCGATTTCCTCTTTACCCGAACCAAACAAAAGCACTTGCTGGATTTTTTCCGGCAGGCTTTCAAATGATTGTTCCAAATCGAAATCGTAATGTTTGGCGAGGCTGGCGAGCAGTTGATGATAGAACTGGTTGCGTCGATCCCAACCTTTGATTGCGCCGCCCGACAGGGACAACGTGGGAAAAGCCACCACGCGTTTGGGATCGAAAAAGCTGATGTTGCCCAAGCCGTCGCATTTGGGACACGCGCCCATCGGGCTATTGAACGAAAACAAACGCGGTTCAAGTTCGGGTAGCGAATAACTGCAAATCGAGCAGGCAAATTTCGCCGAAAATAAATGCGCTTTGTTCGTGTCCATTTCCACCGCGAGCGCACGGCCATCGGCATGACGCAACGCCGTCTCGAAAGATTCCGCCAGCCGCTGTTTGGCTTCCACATTGACTTTTAGCCTATCCACCACAATTTCGACCGTGTGTTTTTTTGTTTTTTGCAAGGCGGGCAACTGGTCGATTTCGTACACCGCGCCGTTGATGCGCAGCCGCGTAAAACCCTGCGCGCGCAACTCGTCGAATAAATCCAACTGCTCGCCTTTGCGTTCCACCACCAGCGGCGACAAAATCATCACTTTAGTGCCTTCCGGCAACGCCAACACATGATCGACCATTTGCCCGACCGACTGCGCTTGCAGCACCAAATCGTGCTCCGGGCAATACGGATCACCGGCGCGGGCGAACAACAGGCGCAAATAATCGTGTATCTCGGTGACCGTGCCGACCGTGGAGCGCGGATTGTGCGACGTGGCTTTTTGTTCGATGGCGATAGCGGGCGACAAGCCTTCAATCAAATCCACATCCGGCTTTTCCATCAACTGCAAAAACTGCCGCGCATATGCCGACAGCGATTCCACATAGCGTCGTTGCCCTTCCGCATACAAGGTGTCGAACGCCAGTGAAGACTTACCCGAACCCGACAAGCCGGTGATGACCACCAATTTATGACGCGGCAAATCGAGGCTGATGTTCTTCAGATTGTGAGTACGCGCCCCGCGAATTTTGATGTATTCCATGCTGACCAACCAAAGGTGAAAACAACCCGCGAATATACGCGAGTTTTGCGGCTTTCCCAAACGGCTTCATGTCGCCGGTTGAGGAATGAGTAGGGGACGAAATATTGACGTTGGTAATTTATGCGTGTAAATTATGCGCATAAATTACACGCAGGGTGAGCAAAGTGAAAATGCCAACAATGAGCGGCGCGGTATCCGGCAGAAAATCCGTCAATTTGACTATCAATAAGGAATTGTTGCAGCAAGCAAAAGCGCTCAACATCAATTTGTCGCAGACCTTGGAGCGGCATTTGGTTGTAGTCGTCCAACAAATAAAACGCGAGCAATGGCTGGCAGAAAACCAAGCCGCGCTGGATGAATATAACCGCCGTGTCGAGATGCGAGGTGTGTTCAGCGATGGGCTGAGGAGGTTCTAATGGCACAGTTCGATGTCTATCTCAACGCGAATCGCGATACCCGCGTCGCCGTGCCTTACTTGTTGGATGTGCAATCCGATTTGTTAGACAGCCTGGCAACCCGCGTGGTTGTGCCGCTGCTCGCGGCAAGCGAAATGCCCTTAGTCGCCAAACACCTCAACCCGCAATTCAAAATCAAAGGCGTATCCGTGGTGATGTCCACCGCCGAACTGGCGGGTGTGCCGACTCGTTCACTGGGCGAAAAAGTGCTATCGCTGGGCAGCAAACGCAACGAAATCATCGCCGCGATTGATTTGCTGTTTACGGGAATTTGAGGTGTGGCTTAGGGACTTTGTTAAGTTTCCCGTTCGTGGTTTTGGTTTTTTGACCAGCCCGATTCGCCCGCCGCCTTACTAACTGTTAAGATACGCGCTTTACGAAATTCGCTTATATCCCTGTTATGTCTGTTGTTTCTTCTGTTATGAATCCTGCTGAAAAGCGCGCCAGCTTTGGCTTGGCTGGCATCTATGGTTTGCGCATGTTGGGCTTGTTCATCATTTTGCCTATCTTCGCTTTGTATGCGGAACATTTGCCCGGTGGCGAGAACCATATGCTGATGGGCTTGGCACTTGGCGCGTATGGATTGACTCAGGCGATTTTGCAGATTCCCGCCGGATGGATGTCCGATCGTTACGGGCGCAAGCCGATTATTTATGTGGGCTTGGTGATTTTCGCCATCGGCAGTTTTGTCGCCGCATCGGCGGACAATATTTATTGGGTCATTATCGGTCGCGCGATTCAGGGCGCGGGCGCGATTAACGCGGCGGTGATGGCGTTGACCGCCGATTTGACGCGCGAGGAAGTGCGCACCAAAGCAATGGCGATGATAGGCATGACGATCGGGCTGACGTTTTCGATCTCGCTGATTTTGTCGCCCTTGCTGCATGGTGTGTTGGGTGTGCCGGGCATCTTCGCGTTGACGGGGGGGCTGGCGTTTGCCGCGATGCTGGTGGTGCGTTTTATGATACCCGATCCGGCCATCACGCGTTTTCATAGTGACACGCAAGCCGGGCACGGACGCTTTGCCGAAGTGCTGCGCAACAAAGATTTATTGCGGCTGGATTTCGGGATTTTTTCGCTGCACGCGATTTTGATGTCGGTGTTTATGCAAGTGCCGTTTGTCCTGAAAGCGAATGGTTTGGATGTGGCGCAGCATTGGCAGATTTATTTGCCGGTTATGCTCATCGCGTTTGCTTTGATGGTGCCACCCATCATCATCGCCGAGAAAAAAGCCAAGATGAAACAAGTGTTCATGCTCGCGGTATTTTTGGCGTTGTGCGCGCAGATTTTGTTGATGTTCGGGCAACATAGTTTGTGGCTGATTGCCGCCGCACTGCTGGTGTTTTTTACCGCGTTCAACGTGCTGGAAGCGACGCTGCCATCACTCATCAGCAAGATTGCGCCGCTGGCCGCAAAAGGCACGGCGATGGGCGTGTACAGCAGTGTGCAATTCCTGGGCGCGTTTTTTGGCGCGGTCATGGGCGGTATTTTGATGCAGAAGTTCGGTGGCAATGCGGTCTTTATTTTTAGTATCATTCTACTTTCGCTTTGGTTGCTGGTGGCAAGTACCATGCAGCCGCCGCAAGCGGTGAGCACCAAGCTGTATCATCTGGACGCGATGAACGATGCGCAAGGTTTGGCTTTGCAACAGCAATTGCAACGCGTGAACGGGGTGCGTGAGGTGCTGGTGATTGCCGCAGAAGGCATAGCTTGCCTCAAGGTGGACATGCAAGGATTTGATGTGGATGCGGTGGAACAGCTCGTAAATAAAATTAACTAATTGAGGGGAAAACATGTCGGTAAATAAAGTAATTTTGATTGGTCGTTTGGGCAAAGATCCTGAGACGCGTTATATGACCAATGGCGAAGCGGTGACCAATGTCGGCTTGGCGACCAGCGAAACTTGGAAAGACAAATCCGGCGAAAAGCAGGAAAAAACCGAATGGCATAACTTGGTTTTTTACCGTCGCCTAGCTGAAATCGCGGGCGAATATTTGAAAAAAGGCTCGATGATTTATGTCGAGGGAAAATTACAAACGCGCAAATATACCGACAAAGCCGGCATCGAAAAGTACAGCACTGAAATCATCGTCAACGAAATGACCATGCTGGGTGGAAAATCCGGTGGCGCGGGTAGTTTTGAGGTGGTGGAAAACCAGCAAGAAGCGCCCGCCCGCACCGCGCCTGCCCGTGCTGCGGCACCCGCTGCCAAGCCTGCCGCCGCAGCACCGGCTAAGAGTAGCTTCGATAACTTCGATGACGATATTCCATTTTGATTTGTATTTTTACTTCATCAAAACAAGCCGCACCAAACCCCAGCCATGCTGGGGTTTTTTATGTTGTGGCTTTACTCGCGCAGAGCGGAATAGAGGAGTGATTAAAACTTGACAAAATTACTATGGTATGGTAAAAAGATCGCGTCCCTGATGCATTGTTGGGTTGATTTTCTGGCTCTGCTTGCTGGCAAAATATTTACTTGTGGCATGAGTTCGGTGGGCAGGATTAAGCAAGTTGCTAAGGGTGGTGATGTTCAGTGATGACATCGTTTGGAGTTGCATTTAATGATCTTTAAGGAGAATTAAAATGACAACCATGTCTGTTGCACTTCTGGTTTTCATCGGTATATTCGTGGCTGTTGCGATTGTGCTTACAGCGGACGACAAATTGATACACGGAAAATAATTTGCTTGGAGAGCAATAAAAAGGGTGGGCACGATGCCTGCCCTTTTTATTGCTAAAACATGTGCGAATCAAACCTTGCGAAAGTTTGTAAAGCGCGCAGCGAGTTTGGGGCGATGTGCTAAGATTGACGGCGAGTTGAGTAGCAGAACTTTCACCGTATCCATGACACATTAGGGGCATCCGCATCATGTTCTCGCAGTCATCCGGCAACCATTCCTCCCGGTTAAAATACCTGAATTACTTGATGGTCGCGTTGTTGGTGGCAATCGCGCTTTGGTATGTCACGCGCCCCGCGTTACCCACCGTGCCGCTGACCAAAGTCTCGCGTGGCACGGTGGAAGCCACGGTGAGCAATACTCGCGCGGGTGCGGTGAAAGCCTGTAGACGCGCCAAACTCGCACCACCGGCAGGCGGGCAGATTGCGCACTTGCTGGTGCAAAAAGGCCAGCGTGTGAAAGCGCATCAAGTGTTGTTGGAATTGTGGAACAACGATTTGCAAGCGCAACAACATTTGGCTCAAGTGCAACTGGGCACGGCGCAGATGCAATCCAAACAAGCGTGTGTGCAAGCCGACTTGGCGGATCAAGAAGCCGAACGTGCGCGCCAGTTAAAAGAGCGCGGTTTTATTTCCAATGAAGCGGTGGAGCAAAAACTCGCCGCCGCAAAAGTGGCACGCGGTGGATGCGATGCGGCGCGCAGTCAAATCAATCAAAGTGAATCGCGCATCGCGGCGGCGCAAGCCGGGCTGGATCGCATGGTGTTACGCGCGCCGTTCGATGGCATCGTTGCCGAGATTAGCGGCGAGTTGGGCGAGTACGCCACGCCGTCTCCACCCGGTATTCCCACGCCGCCCGCCATCGACTTGATCGACGATCATTGTCTGTTTGTCAGCGCGCCTATTGATGAAGTCGATGCCGCGAATATCAAGGCGGGACAAACGGCGCGCATCACGCTGGATGCGATCAAAGGAAAATCGTTTGCGGGCAAGGTGAAACGTGTCGCGCCCTATGTGTTGGAAATTGAAAAACAAGCGCGCACCGTGGAAGTGGAAGTCGATTTTGTCGAGCCGCAGCCACAAGCAGGTGCAACCGAATCTGCAGGTGGGCGAGTTGTGGTTGGGCGGCAGCTCCCGCAATCGGCTGGCTACGCCAGTAACGTGTCGCAACCGCCCACGACAGAGAATTTGCTGGTCGGTTACAGTGCTGATGTGGAAATCGTGCACGCCAGCCACACAAATGTGCTGCGTATTCCAACGCAAACTTTGCTTCCTGCCGAGGCGCAACAAAACACCAAACGCGTATTGATTTACAACGCGTCGGAGGGCACGCTTGCGGAACGCGTCGTGACCACCGGATTGGCGAATTGGGAACAGACCGAAATCACTTCCGGTCTGCAAGAAGGCGACCAAATTGTCCTGTCGCCCGATCAAGCCGGTGTCAAGTCGGGCGCGAAAATCAACGCGCAAGAAAGC
>JBAVPP010000221.1:0-1880 GCA_049693175.1 Gallionella sp.
CCCATGCAAGCATCGAAACCGAATTCGGCGATAGTTTCCAACAAGGTCACCGATTGAAACGGATTGCGCGGCAAATCAGGATTTTTGATGACGATACTGCCGCGTTTAATCGAGTCGTCCAGCGAACGCACAATGAGCCGTTCACCCAAATCCTTTGCCAGTTTATCGCGCGTGGCGATGACTTCGGGGAAATTGTGCTCGGTGTCGATGTGCACCAGCGCAAACGGAAATTTCGCCGGACGAAACGCTTTTTCCGCGAGGCGTAACATGACGATAGAATCTTTGCCGCCTGAGAATAACAATGCGGGATTTTTACATTCCGCCGCGACCTCGCGCATGATGTGGATGGCCTCGCTTTCGAGCGCGTCCAAGTGTGTGAAGGTGTGTTTGCTCATTTTTAATATTTCTTTTCTAAAATTTTAGGTGCGCAAAAGCATTTTGCGTCACCGCCTGTTTTTCCAGCGGGCGCGGATTCTGTTCATTCCGCCGCAACTATGCAACCTCTTTAATCGCAGGGTTTATCGGCTCCATTATTTTTTGGATTTTGCTTCTGCTTCCCACCAGAGAAACCGCCTGCACACCCGTGCCATGCGCCACCTGAGCGGCATGACTGACATGCAATCCGCATTCCTGGTTTTCTTCAGGATTTTGGCTACAGCTAACGTCGTCGGCTACGCCGCCAACATTACCCTCCGCCGAAACCCCGAAACCATGAGCTACGCTCCCCTTGGGACTATGGCTTACATGTAAGCCACATTCCTTGTTTTCGGGGTTTTCCCACCACCAACGTCCGGCACGGATATCTTCGCCGGGCGTGACCGAGCGTGTGCAAGGCGCGCAACCCAAACTCGGATAAAACTGGTCATGCAATTTGTTATACGCCACATCATTTGCGCGGATATACGCCCACACTTCTTTGTTCGTCCAGTCCAACAACGGATTGAATTTTTGCAAACCCTGGTCGGCATCGTAAGAAGAAATTTCCAAGGTGCCGCGCGTCACCGCTTGATCGCGGCGCATGCCGGTAATCCACGCTTTTTTTCCTGACAAGGCGCGGCGCAGCGGTTCAACTTTACGCACAAAACAACATCCTTTACGCGCCTCTATGCTGTCGTAAAAACCATTCACACCGTTTTGTGCGACATAGTTTTCCACCTCCTTGCTATCGGGAAAATAAACCTTGAGCGGCACGCCATAACGCGCTTTCACCTCCTGCATCAAGTCGTAAGTCTGCTGTGGCAAACGTCCGGTATCCAGACTGAACATCTCAATATCCAAGCCGTGTTTGGCGATGATGTCGGTCAACACCATATCTTCCGCACCCAGACTATTGGCAAAGCACACTGGTGAAAAATCGCGCACCGCTTGTTGCAATATCGCCACCACTTGTTCGATTTTTTCTTGCATGATTTTCTCCTAACGGGCGTGTTATTAAACGCCCTTTGATACCCGCTTCCCTCACCCCTGCCCTCTCCCATAAGGGGCGAGGGGGATTGTGATTCGCTACGCGAACTTTTCTACACTAACAACCCCGCCGAGGCTTCTGTCAAATCCAATTGCGCATCTTTTTGCATCGCAAAGTTGGCGACCTTGACCGTCCACGCATCCACATTTGCGTTGATGGGCGCGATTTGTTCGGCGGTGATTTCACTTGCATTTGCCAATGATGCAACCGCGTTGGCAAAGCCTTCCGCAATCTCGCCCGCAACCAATGTTTGCAACTGCACGCCCAATGCCTGTAAATCTTCCTGGCGTGTGCCGCCCAATAATTGCGCCAAGCCCGAACCCAATAAACGCAAAATTGCTTCGTTACATTGCGCCGCCTCGTCGTACTTGCGTTGGAACACCAGCGCGTTGCGATACTCGCGTTCGTGTGCCGC
>JBAVPP010000222.1:0-2374 GCA_049693175.1 Gallionella sp.
TGAGCGGCTTCCAAAATGGCGGTAATCTTTCCCATGATATGAGTTCTCGTCTAAGGTTTCTTTAATCGGTAAAGCGCAAGTGATATGCTGCGCGGCTGATTTACATACTAGCGCAACCAAGATGAAAAATCATAGTCATTCGCATCATCATAGCCACGCGCACAAGGAAGCGTTTGAGCCGGCGCATCCTGAGCGTTTTGCTGCCGCGCAAAAAAGCACTTGGATTAGTATTGCCATCAATATTGGCCTGACATTTTTGCAACTCATTGGCGGATTTTTTTCGCATTCTCAGGCATTGATGGCGGATGGTCTGCATTCCTTGTCCGATTTGCTTTCCGATATTTTGGTGCTGTTCGCTAATCGTCACGGCAATCGTCATGCCGATGCCAATCATCCTTACGGACATGCGCGGGTGGAAACCGCCGCCACGCTGATTCTGGGCGTTTTTCTTGCGGCATTGGGTGTTGGTCTATTGGTGGCGGCGGCGATGCGTTTACAGCACCCCCAAGCGTTGCTAATGGTCAGTCCGGTGGGTTTGGGCATCGCCGTCATCGCGTTGATTGCCAAGGAAGGCATGTTTCGCTATATGTTGGCGGTTGCCAAACGGGTGCGCTCGCAAATGCTGATTGCCAACGCCTGGCACGCTCGCTCCGATGCTGCTTCATCGCTGGTGGTGGTGGTCGGTATTATCGGCAATTTGCTGGGTTACACCTTTTTGGATTTGCTGGCGGCGGCGGTGGTGGGCGTGATGATCGGTCACATGGGCGGCAAACTGGCGTTGGAGGCACTGGCAGAATTGATCGACACTGGCTTGGATGAAGAGGAAGTGGCGGCGATACGCCAGACCTTACTCAATACGCCGGGGGTGTTGAGTTTGCATGATTTGCGTACCCGAAAAATGGCGGATAACGCGCTGGTCGATGCGCACATCATCGTTGATCCCAAAGTCAGCGTGTCGGAAGGACATTACATCGCTGAGGCGGCTCGCTACGCGGTGTTGAAAGGGCATCACGTGATGGATGTGATGGTGCATATCGATCCTGAAGACGATATGCAAGCCAAACCCAATTCACATTTGCCGCATCGCCCAGAATTATTGGCACATCTTGCCGCGAGTTTGAACACCCCGAATCTGGGGCAGCAACGGGTAGTATTCCATTACTTGGATGGCAAGGTGGATGCAGAGATATATCTGGATGCGAATCACGCTGATGCTAACCTGCTGCAAGGGAAGTGCGACGAGTTGGTTAGAGTCGACAAAACATTTCGTAGCATCCTCGTGCTACAGCAAGTTGCACAGTAATGGTGCGCAATTTGAATATTGCGCCTCGTTTGGGTGCAAACTTTTTGCTTCGCCATCGCTTAGGCTTATGGCAGAATAACAAGTTGCTAGATGGGGATATGTTGGCATAGTAACTGCTTAGAGTTGCACAGGATGATTCCTAACTAATTTGATTTTTACTTGCGGTTTTTTCATGGGGAGAGAGAGATGGCGATGTCAGCTAAAGATGTATTGCAGTTAATTAAAGATCGTGACGTTAAATTCGTGGATTTCCGTTTTACCGATACACGCGGTAAAGAACATCACGTCGGCGTTCCAGCCAAATATGTGGGCATGGATAAATTTGAAGATGGTCACGCGTTTGACGGTTCTTCTATCGCCGGCTGGAAAGGCATACAAGCCTCTGACATGCTGTTGATGCCGCAAGCTGAAACCGCGTTCATCGACCCCTTCATGGATGAAGTTACTTTGGTGATTACTTGCGACGTGGTCGATCCGACCGATGGCAAAGGCTATGACCGCGATCCACGTTCCATCGCCAAACGCGCTGAAGCGTATTTGAAATCAACCGGTATCGGCGATACGGCTTACTTCGGTCCAGAGCCCGAATTCTTTATCTTTGATTCCGTGACATGGAACATCGACATGTCCGGTTGCTCCAGCAAAATCAATTCCGAAGAAGCCGCTTGGGCGACTGGCGAAAAATTTGAAAGTGGCAATACCGGCCACCGTCCAACTGTAAAAGGCGGTTACTTCCCCGTTCCTCCGGTTGATAGCTTGAACGACATCCGCGCCGCAATGTGCTTGGCGTTGGAAGACATCGGTATCGAAGTGGAAGTGCATCATCACGAAGTGGCGAATGCCGGTCAATGTGAAATCGGTACCAAGTTCAACACACTGGTACGTCGCGCCGATCAAACTCAAGCCCTGAAATACGTGGTGTTCAACGTTGCGCATCAATACGGCAAGACGGCGACTTTCATGCCTAAGCCTATCGTTGGCGACAACGGTTCGGGTATGCACGTGCATCAATCTATCTGGAAAGACGGCAAAAATTCTTTCGCGGGTAACGGCTACGCTGGTTTGTCTGAA
>JBAVPP010000223.1:0-6259 GCA_049693175.1 Gallionella sp.
GTATCATCCCGCTCAACAGCAAATTGCAAAACGGTCAGCGCGTGGAAATCCTTACCGTGAAACAAGGTTCGCCCAGCCGCGACTGGCTAAATCCGCAACTGGGATTTTTGCAAAGTTCGCGCGCCCGCGCCAAAGTGCGCAACTGGTTCAACAATCAAAACATCGCGGACAGCATCGCACAAGGCCGCGTGTTGCTGGATAAAGAATTGCATAGATTGGGTGTGACCGATATCAATCAGGAGCGTCTCGCGCATCAACTCGATTACAAAAATCTGGATGATTTTTTTGCCGCGCTGGGGCGCAATCTCGTCACGCAACGCCGCATCGCACAAGCCATTCAGGCCGAGTTGCCGGGCAAAACCATTTCTGTGCCGGTGCAAATTAGACCCGCCAACACGCGTGTCAGCAAAGCGCAAATCACTGTAGGCGGCGTGAATAATTTAATGACTAAAAATGCGCAATGTTGCAAGCCCGAACATACCGATACCATTGCTGCTTACATCACGCGCGACCGTGGCATCACCATACACAAACATGACTGCGCATTCCTTGCGCGCCTCGCCGATGCGCGTCCCGAACGCGTGTTGACGGCACAGTGGGCGGAAGCACAAAGCGGTGTAAAAAAATGAACAGCGCGCATCTGGAAAAATTGCTCACGCAGACCATGCCGTTCGGAAAATACCAAGGTCATCTCATCGCCGATTTGCCCGGCAATTATCTCAACTGGTTCGCCCGCAAAGGTTTCCCGCCCGGCGAAATCGGCCAACTGCTCGCGCTTATGCATGAGCTGGATCACAACGGTTTATCGGATTTACTCACGCCGCTGCGCAAGAAATAATCTGCTGCATTTTTTATTTTGTCATTCCCGCACAGGCGGGAATCCAGTCGTTTATAAAATTCGCGCAGCGAACAAAACCATTCTGTTGTTGTGCTTCGCGTCTGTTTAATTATCTGGATTCCCGCCTACGCGGGAATGACAGGCATTTTAAGATCACGCTTTTTTACTATTCACGCTGATGATAATCACGCCGCACAACACCAGCGACGAACCGGCGATTTGCAACCACGATATATTTTCGCCCAAAAATAAATACGCCATGTAGATGGTGCTGACTGGGCCGATAGAACCAATCAGCGACGCGCTACCTGAGCCGATGCGGTGTATGGCATACGACAATAAAAACACCGGCAACACGGTGGAAAATATCGCCATCGCAATCGACAATTCATACACGCGCAGCGGTAAATCCAACGCACTCATCGGGCGCATCACGGCGAATTGCAACAAGCTCGCCGCGCTTGCCACCATCATCGCGTAAGCCGTGAAGCGCGTCGTGCCTATGCGTTTTACCGCGTGTCCCACGCCCACCAAATACGTCGAATACGACAAAGTGCTGGCGAATACCAGCGTCGCGCCCAAGATGATGTTGCCGCCTTGTTTCATGCCGATGTCGTGCAAGAAAACCAGTGCGATTCCGGCGTAACTCAACGCCATTGCCGCGATGACTTTTTTGCCGATAGGACGTTTGAACATCACCGCCGAAAGTATCACCGTCATAGTCGGGTAGAGGAATAAAATCAAGCGTTCCAAGCCGGCGGAAATGTACTGCAAACCGAGAAAATCCAACAAGCTGGACAAGTAATATCCTATCAATCCCAATACCAAAATCAGCCATTTATCCGGTGTGCTTAACGGCTCGGTATGGCGCGTGCGTATCCACAGCGCGACCCCGATAAAGAAGGGCACGGAGAACACCATGCGCAACGCCAACAGCGTGATGGCATCGACGTGCGAGAGATACGCCAGCTTGACCAGAATCGCCTTCGCGGAAAATCCCACGGCGGCGAGCAGCGCGAAAATCACGCCGAGAAAAACGTCGGGATGATGAGTGGATTTTGTTGTCATGGCTAAGACCCGAATGAGTATAAATGCGGGTCAGCGGCAAGCGGAGCAAAGCGGTTTGACCCGCTGTTGCCCAGTAAAATTAAAACAGGAACGTCCAGCGGCAGTGAGCTAGCGAGGCTAGCCACAGTCGTCGTGCGGGAAAGAAATTTGCGGAGATGAATTGCGTTTGCATGGTGACGGAATATACGGATGTCGTTGCGAGTCGTCAATCGTTAAGCCGGACGCATGACAGTCGCAAGCAAAATGCAGTATATTTCGCCGCACGAATGACTCAAGGAACTGCCATGAAAATTTTCAAAACTGTTTTAGTCGCGCTCGCGCTTGTTCCGCTGACGCTGAGTGCGAGCGGTTGTGCCAGCAAGATGATAGGCGTGCGTGAAGGTGCGGATCGCGTGTCGATGGCGGATTTAAGTCAAGTGCGCAACTGCCAGCTCAAAAGTAACAACACCGTGAGCGTGCTGGCGAAAGTCGGCTTCATTACGCGCAGCACCGATGAGGTGGAAGCCAATCTCACGCAACTGGCGATTAACGATGCGGTGGATGCGGGCGCGGATACCGTGGTGAAAGGCGAATCCACAACCTTAGGCACGCGCACTTTTGGCTTGTACAAGTGCAGACCTTGATAGTGGCAGCCTTAATTTTTCAGCACCGAACGCACTTGTCCAGTGAGGTTTTTTGACAGGCAATCTATCTCGATTTTATCCGGTGTGGAGCGCAGCCAAGTGAGCTGGCGTTTGGCGAGTTGGCGCGTTGCGGCGAGTCCGGTTTCAACGAATTGCGCTTGGTTAATTTCGCCATCGATAAATTGCCAGGCTTGGCGATAACCCACGCAGCGCATGGATGGTAAGTCGGGATGCAAATCATATTTTTCGCGCAAGCCACGCACTTCTTCGACTAAACCTTGCTCCATCATTTGCTCGAAACGTGTGGCGATGCGCTGATGCAACACCGCGCGGTCGCTCGGTACGAGTGCGATATTGGTGACGCGATAAGGCAATGTGTGAGCGGATTTTTTCTTGAGCAATTCCGACATCGGTGTGCCGGTGAGCAAATAGATTTCCAACGCGCGTTGGATGCGTTGCGTGTCGTTGGGCGCGAGCCGCGCGGCGGTTTCAGCATCAACAAAGGCGAGTTGCTCGTGTAGTTTTGCGATGCCGTGATCGGCAATCATCACATCGAGTTCGGCACGCACCGCAGGGTCGGCGACGGGCAGATCGCTCAAGCCATTTTGTAACGCGCGAAAGTACAACATCGTGCCACCCACCAACAGCGGAATTTTACCGCGCGATGTGATGTCCGCCATCAAGCGCAGTGCGTCGTTGCGAAAACTTGCGGCGGAGTAACTTTCGGTCGGGGCGATGATGTCGATCAGATGATGCGGTGCAATTTTTAAGGTCGCGGCATCAGGCTTGGCCGTGCCGATATTCATATCTCGATACACCAGCGCGGAATCCACGCTAATCAGCTCAACGGGCAGTGTTTGCAATAGTTCCACAGCCACGCCAGTTTTGCCGCTGGCGGTTGGACCCATGAGGAAAATAGCGGGTGGCATGGCGTTCATACTAACTCCTGATTGCGTGTTTCGCGCATCATCAATACCGCGAGAATGCTAATCGCGGCGGCGGTGGAAATGTATCCGCCGACCCAGGCGAGACCGCCGTGCAATACCAGTTGTTGTGCGATGTAGGGCGCGAGTGATGCGCCCAGTATGCCGCCCAAGTTGTATGCCGTACCCGCGCCGGTGTAGCGAACGGCGGTCGGAAATAATTCAGGCAGCAGCGCGCCCATCGGTGCGAAGGTCGCGCCCATCAAAAATAATGCTATGGATAAAAAAACGGTAATCTGCCACAACGAACCGCTGCCCAACATCGGCGCGAGCAAAAAGCCGGACAGCAGTGCCGTACTACCCGCGACCAGTAGCACCGGACGACGACCATAACGGTCGCTAGCCCATGCCGCGATTGGCGTTGCCGCCGCCATGAAAATAACGGCGACGCATAGCATGGCTAAAAATTGCGGGCGCGGAATGCCTAGTTTGCTCACGCCATAGCTGAGTGAAAATACTGTCGAAATGTAGAACAGCGCGTAGCACACCACCATCGCCAGCGCGCCCAAGACCAACGGTTTGGTGTGATGCGTAAACAGTTGCAGCAAGGGCAGTTTGACGGGTGACTGGGCTTGCATGGCTTTTGCGAACACCGGTGTCTCGGCGAGTTTGAGTCTCACATAAAGTCCGACCACGACTAAAATTGCGCTGGCAAGAAAAGGAATGCGCCAACCCCATGCGTGGAATTGCGCGTCGTCGAGAAAATTAGCCAGCAATAAAAAGCTGCTCGTCGCCAACAGGAAACCGACCGGTGGGCCGAGTTGCGGGAACATGCCAAACCAGCCGCGTTTTCCTTGGGGCGCATATTCTGCAGCCAGCAATGCCGCGCCGCCCCACTCGCCACCCAGCCCTATGCCTTGTCCGAAACGCAACAGACACAGCAGCGCGGGAGCGAGCCAGCCGACCAACTCATAACTCGGCAATACGCCGATGAGCGTGGTGGAAACACCCATCACCAACAGCGATACGACCAGCGTTTTTTTGCGTCCAATACGGTCGCCGAAATGTCCGAACAGCATTGCGCCTATCGGGCGCGCGAGAAAGGCGATACCAAAAGTTAAAAAGGCGTTCAGTGCTTGCGTGGCCGGATCACTGCCGGGAAAAAATACCGGACCGATCACCATCGCCACGGCTAATCCGTAAATATAAAAATCGTAAAATTCGATGGCCGTGCCGATGAAGCTGGCGAAAGCGATGCGATACAGGGATTGGGAGTTGGTCGTCATAAGTCGTTAGTCGATCGTTAAAAACACAGCCTGTGCGACGTTACCACCAGCTAATAACTGGCGACTAAGGGCTGCTTCTAACTGCCTTATATCATTGGCCGCGCATAAACATTTTATCTAGCTCATTGAGCGAAACCTGAAACCAAGTCGGTCTGCCGTGGTTGCATTGGCCGGAGCGTTCGGTGAGTTCCATTTCGCGCAGCAGCGCGTTCATTTCGGTGACATTCAAAATGCGATTGGCGCGCACCGCACCGTGGCAGGCGAGCGTACTCAACAGTTCGTTGCGGCGTTCGGTCAGCACGCGGCTCGCGCCGAATTCGCGCAGCTCGTCTATGACTACCCTTGCCACAGCTTCCGCTTCGGATTGTTTGAGCATCACTGGCATGGCACGCACGGCAAGCGTGGAGGGCGAAAGTGGCGCGATGTCGAAGCCCAAGATTTTCAACGCGTCTTGGCTGGCTTCAACAGAGGCGATGTCCAGCGTGTCGGCATAAAAACTTACCGGAATCAGCAGCGGCTGGGTGGCGATTTGTTGCGCATCTAAAGTCGTTTTGAGTTTTTCATACACGATGCGTTCATGCGCGGCATGCATGTCTACCACGATTAACCCTTGAGAGTTTTGCGCGAGGATGTAGATGCCGAGCAGTTGTGCGAGCGCGTAGCCTAGCGGATGCTCATTGTTGCTGGGAAGGGTAAAGGGTGAAGGGTGAAGGGGAAAGTCAAAAACGGGCGCGGAGGTTTGTCCCTTCTCCCTTCCCTCTTCTTCCCTCCCCGTTTGCATTCCCCAAACCTGATAGCTGGTATTACTTTGTGCGAGGCTAAAATTATTTTGCACCGGATGAAAATTAGGTTGCGATGGCGCGGGTGGGTTGGCTTGCGCGGGGATTGCCAACGCTTGTTGCAGGGTGTGAAAAATAAATTGGTGTATGCCTTGGCTGTCACGAAAACGCACCTCAGATTTGGCCGGATGCACGTTCACATCCACGCCCGAAGGCGGCATGGTGAAAAACAACACAAAGGCGGGATGACGTTGGTGGTGCAAGATGTCTTGATACGCTTGGCGCAGCGCGTGACTGGCGACTTTGTCGCGCACAAAACGTCCGTTGACAAAAAAATATTGCGCGTCGCGTGTGGATTTTGAATAAGCCGGCTGCGCGGCAAAGCCCGTCATACTCAAGCCTGCGGCGTGACGCGACACTTCCACGGCCGCCTCGCCAAATTCAGGTCCAAGTAGCATTTTTACACGCTTCAATGACTCAGCTTCGGCGGGTAATTGCCAAATACTACGACCATTGTGTTGCAGCGAAAATGCCACGTCGGGACGCGACAGCGCGATGCGTTTGAACGCCTCTTCGCAATACGCATATTCGGTCGCTTCAGTCTTCAAAAATTTGCGCCGCGCCGGCGTGTTGAAATATAACTCGCGGATTTCAACCGTTGTGCCGATGGGATGACTGGCGGGCGCGATGTCGCCGAGTTGTCCGTCGATGGCGGTGATTTGATGCGCGTGAACTGCATCGC
>JBAVPP010000224.1:0-2487 GCA_049693175.1 Gallionella sp.
GCTCAAAATATCGCGCATTGCCGCCCACCGCCTGCCTATCGTTCAAACCCGAAACCATCTGCTTGATGACATACACCGAGCCACCAAAAGTGCCTTTCGAGCCCAGATCAACACTGACACCCGCGAATACCGGCTTGGGGCCGATCATAATGTCCGCCAGTTGTCCGGCGACCACATTGACGCGCGTATCCTGTGTCACACCATAACCCGCCGTCGCGCCATCGAACCTGCCCATCACGCCGCCGCCATACGGCGACTGCCGTCCAACGCGCAATGAATAATTGTCGATGCGATTCTTCACATCGTAATAAAAAGCGTTCAATAATTCGCGGTTAGGTTGTTGCGGCAAAAAATTGGTCGCGTTGAATTCCTGAAACACCATGCGGTTATCGAACTCGTTGTTGTATGAACGCGAAGTCATATTCACGCTACTGAGCAAAGTCGATTGATCCGTGCGCGTCAATGAAGTTGGAATTTGTTGTGTGCCCACCGTGGCAATGGTATCGGTGCGACTCGCCCCGGAGTAGTAATACACGGACACACTGCCGTATTCAGTGGTTTGAAAATCAGTATGTTGGGCTGTCGGCGTGGCGGTTTGCTGCGCAACCACAGCAGGCAACACCGCGTTCAATTTAGCCAGCCTGTCTTTTACCCACGCTGCCGCCGTGCCATTGGGATAAAGATTCAAATATGTTTCATATTCCAATTTTGCTTTATAAGGTTGACCCGATTTTTCGCGGGCAATACCCACCCACACTTGCGCGTCTTGCGAATACTGGTTGCCGGGCAATTTGAGCACATTATTAAAAGCCTCAATGGCGGCAAACATCTCGCCGGACAACAACGCATCCCTGCCCTGCAACATCAATCTGGCGGCTTGATTATTGGCTCGCTTGATTTGTTCCGACAAAGGCATATCCGCTGTCGGCGCGCTGTTTTCCACCGCCGCTATCGGCTCGTCTATCTTCGGAAAAACAGGCAAGCCATCTTTTCCGCCAAGTTGCCCTTTCACCGGTTTACGCGCCACAGCGGGTGGACTCATAACGGGCGCGGTTTGGGCGGCCACAACAGCTGGCTTAGCGGCAGGTGTCGGCACTTGGACTGTAAAGACGGGCGCGGGGACAACTGCAAGCGGCGCGACGATAACACTTGTCGATGGCGGCGATTTTTCCTGACGCTCTTTTTTAATCGGCTCAGATTTGATATGCAGCAGCAAGCTGCGCCCGTCCCTGCCCGCTTTCAAAGTCAGCTCTGCGGGGTGATCAAATTGGATCTCGATTTTTGGATTGCTATTCAGATCCTTTGTAATAACGGTGAAGCTCGGAATATTTTCCGAGGGAGGCGAGCGATGCGACTCATAGTCTTGCCAGGGATCGCCAACCGTGGTCTCTAAAATATTGAAATAGACAATCAGCAGCGAACTCGCCTGATGCTGCTGCGCATAACGCAATTTTTGTATCGGCACAGAAAAGCGTATCACCGCATCAGCCTCGCCATTCACTTCATTGCGCAAGCTGACATCGTCAATAATTTCCGCAGCGGCAAAATCACAGCCAAGCAAAAACAGCACAATGGCAAAAATCAATTTGCCCATTTTCACCACGCTAACACGCCACATTTTTTGCATCTAAAAGTGCTCCAGTTAAGTCGGAATGCAACACCAAACTGTTAATCCCAACTTTTGTAAGCCGTCCCTTTACTGCCCAAAGGTTTGTGGCAACCCGAACTCGAACAATCTTTCGCCGCACTTGCGCCGTTGTGATTTTTCTTTTGCATAGTGCCCAAATACGTGACACCGGTCAGATGGCAAGTCACGCAATAATTGGGCGCACCACCCTGCGCGCCGTTATGGTTCATCACTTCTTGCAACCAACCCGTGGCACTGGTGTAAGTGGGCGAGGTGTGGCAAGTATTGCAATCCAATGCACCGGTGATGGTGGTCGGAATGTGATTCGAGACCTTGGTCTGCGCACCGCCGAATTGCAAGCCTTGCGCGGTGTACGCGCCGCCGTGACAAGTTGCGCAAGCTGTTCCCATCACCACGGTATGATTCATGGTCGCGGGCGCGAAAGTAGTGACCGCACCACCATAGACCTGATGACAGGAATCGCATGACAGCGCGCCAACCGGAATATGTCCCGGTGACTGGCCTTTCGCGGTCGAGCCGTTGTGACATGTCGCGCATCGGCCCGCTGCCGGGGGAACCATGGTGGAGTGATCCACCGCACCGGTTGCGCCCAGCCATGACGAGGTTGCCAGCGCGGTGGTATGACAAGAGTCACACGCGCCAGTGGTCAGTAAATGCGTCGCGGGTTTGCCCATCGCGGTCACGCCGTTGTGACACGTGCCGCACGAACCCACCACCGGAGTCGGCGAATGCACGAATATCGCCCCCAACCATGACAAGGTCGAAAGTGCCGTGGTATGGCAGGTATCGCAAGCCGCCGTGGTCACCACATGCGTTGCGGGTTTGCCCAAGGCCGACAC
>JBAVPP010000225.1:0-13867 GCA_049693175.1 Gallionella sp.
GCATGATGCAACGCCTGCGTCGCCTGTATGCGAGGGCGCGGTTGGAATCTGACGAGGTGAATATTTTGCGCGGTATATTAAGCGTGACGACCGAGTACAATGCGCGCCTCAAAGCGCGTTACCAAGAAGAGCAAGAGCATGTTCAAAAACATTAGAGAAGATATTGCCAGTGTGTTTGATCGCGACCCGGCGGCGCGCAGCACCTTCGAGGTGTTGACCTGCTATCCGGGGTTGCACGCGCGTATTTTCCATCGCTTTGCGAATACGCTTTGGCACGCTAATCTAAAGTGGATGGCGCGCTTTGTTTCGCATATCGGACGCGGCTTGACGGGTATCGAGATTCATCCGGGTGCGACCATAGGGCGGCGGTTTTTCATCGACCACGGCATGGGCGTGGTCATCGGTGAGACGGCCGAGATTGGCGACGATGTGACGCTGTATCATGGCGTGACTTTGGGCGGCACGTCATGGAAAGAAGGCAAACGTCATCCGACTTTGGCAGACGGTGTGGTGGTCGGCGCGGGCGCGAAAATACTGGGGCCGATTACCATAGGCGCGGGCGCGAAAATCGGCTCGAACGCGGTGGTGGTTAAAGATGTGCCAGCGGGTGCGACGGCGGCGGGTATTCCGGCGCGCATTCTGGATGAGGAAAAGAAATCCGCACCGGGTTTTAATGCTTATGCTATCGGCAACGACCACAACGATCCGGTGAATAAAGCGTTACATGGCTTAATCGGTCATAGCGTGACTGTCGATCAGCACATCGAGTATATTTTGCGGCAGTTGGAAAAAATGGGCGTACCCGTTGCCGAGGAGCGCGCCACGGCAGAAAAGTTCGATCCTAATCACCTGAATAAAATAGTTGATTAAAAAATTCAGGTATTCTATGATGCACCTGTAGTTTGAATATTTTTTTGACTGAATTTTACTAAGGAGATTGGGAATGCGATTAACCACAAAAGGAAGGTTTGCGGTGACGGCGATGGTGGACTTGGCCATGCGTGGCGGGCGTGCTCCTGTGACTTTGGCGGGCATCAGTGAAAGACAAAGTATTTCGCTGTCTTATCTGGAGCAACTGTTCGGCAAGTTGCGCCGTAACGGTATTGTCGACAGTGTGCGCGGTCCCGGCGGCGGTTATTGTTTAACTCGCCCCAGCACCAAGATTTCCATTGCCGAAATTGTGATCGCGGTCGACGAGCCTTTGGATGCGACCAATTGTGGTGAAAAGGGCAATTGCCGCGACGGCGAGCCGTGCATCACACATGATTTGTGGTTTGGCTTGAATAAAAAAATATACGAATATTTGGCCGATGTGAGTTTGCAACAACTCATTGACAGTCAGGCAAGTAGAAAATTGAATACGTCGACTGTGACGATGGCTAAAACGACGGCCAAACACGCGGTCATGTGATTTATAAAACGAAGAAAGCAGAAACGTTTATGAAGTTTCCAATTTATATGGATTACTCAGCAACCACACCGATTGATCCGCGTGTGGCGGCCAAGATGATTCCTTATTTGACTGAGAAGTTCGGTAATCCCGCCAGTCGTTCTCACCATTATGGTTGGGAGGCGGAAGAGGCGGTTGAGCTGGCGCGCGCCCAGGTGGCGGCACTGGTGAATGCCGATCCCAAAGAGATAGTCTGGACCTCCGGCGCGACCGAATCCAACAACTTGGCGATTAAAGGTGCGGCGCATTTTTATCAAGGCAAAGGCAAGCATATTGTCACCATGCGCATCGAACACAAGGCGGTCATCGACACGGTGCGCGAGTTGGAGCGCGAAGGATTTAGTGCGACTTACCTCGATCCAAAACCGGATGGCCTGCTGGATTTGGAAGTATTCAAAGCCGCGTTGCGTCCCGATACAATTTTGGTGTCGATAATGTTGGTAAACAACGAAATCGGCGTGATACAAGACATCGCCGCTATAGGCGAAATCTGCCGCGAAAAAGGAATTATTTTTCACGTCGATGCGGCGCAGGCGACCGGCAAAGTCGGCATCGATTTGCAAAAATTAAAAGTCGACTTGATGTCGTTTTCGGCGCACAAAACTTATGGTCCGAAAGGCATAGGCGCGCTGTATGTGCAACGCAAACCGCGCGTGCGTCTGGAAGCGCAAATGCACGGCGGCGGTCATGAGCGCGGTATGCGTTCCGGCACGCTGGCAACGCATCAAATTGTCGGCATGGGCGAAGCGTTTCGTTTGGCGCAAGCCGAAATGGCGAGCGAAAACGAGCGGGTGCGTATGCTGCGCGACCGACTGCTCAAAGGTTTGATGACCATGGAAGAGGTGCATATCAATGGCGATATGGAACAGCGCGTGGTGCATAACCTGAATCTGAGTTTCAACTTCGTCGAAGGGGAATCGCTCATCATGGCAATCAAAGAAGTCGCGGTGTCTAGCGGTTCGGCGTGTACCTCGGCAAGCCTTGAGCCGTCTTACGTGTTGCGTGCCCTGGGACGCAGCGACGAGTTGGCGCATAGCTCGATACGCTTCTCGGTGGGACGTTTTACCACGGTCGAAGAAGTCGATTTCGTCATCGACCTACTGCAAAAGAAAATCGGAAAATTACGCGAGCTATCCCCCTTATGGGAGATGTACAAAGATGGCGTAGACCTGAATACTGTGCAGTGGGCGGCACACTAGAGAACCGCCCTTTGCGTGTCTGGCGGCGTTGTCGGCCAGTTTGTTTGTAAATGAGCAAACGGCACTGACCTCCGTCTTGCCAGTCGCGCAAATCATCGGTTCTCTTAAATCTTAAGGAGCAACAACATGGCATACAGCGAAAAACTTTTAGATCATTACGAAAACCCGCGCAACGTGGGTTCTTTTGCCAAAGACTCAGAGGGTTTGGGCACGGGCATGGTGGGGGCACCGGCGTGCGGCGATGTGATGAAGTTGCAAATTAAAGTTGGCAAAGACGGCATCATCGAAGATGCCAAATTCAAAACGTACGGCTGCGGTTCGGCGATTGCTTCCAGTTCGCTGGTAACCGAATGGGTCAAAGGCAAAACAGTTGATCAAGCTCTGCTGATTAAGAACACACAAATTGCTGAAGAGTTGGCGTTGCCGCCGGTGAAAATACATTGCTCGATTCTGGCAGAAGATGCTATTAAGGCGGCGGTGGCGGATTATAAAGCCAAGCACGGCGCGAGCGTCGAGACTGCCGCTTGCCACGGCAGCGTTTGACTGTATAGGAGAATGAGCATGGGCATCACGCTGACTGAAGCTGCCGCAAAACATGTGCAGAATTTCATCGCCAAGCGCGGCAAAGGGCTGGGGTTGCGCATCGGTGTGCGTACCACGGGCTGTTCCGGCATGGCTTACAAATTGGAATTCGCCGACGCACTGAGTGATGATGATTTGCATTTTCAGAGTAATGGTGTGACCTTACTGGTCGATCCGAAAAGTCTGCCTTATATAGACGGCATGGAGCTGGATTTTCAGCGTGAAGGCTTGAACGAAGGTTTCAAATTCAATAACCCCAACGTCAAAAACGAATGCGGTTGTGGCGAGAGCTTTCAAGTTTAGCGCGTTGAGTTTTTGTGCTGTGCGCCACGTTTGAAATTTCCTACTTCTGAACGACGACTTCTCCGATCTGCATGTCTTTAATCCAACTCGATTTTCAGCAAACTTATTTCCATCTGTTCGGTTTGGAACCGTCGTTCCGTTTGGATACAGTCTCTCTGGAGCAACAGTATCGCGCCTTGCAAATGACAGTGCATCCCGACAAGTCTGCGCACTTGCCGGATGCGGAACAGCGGGTAGCGATGCAGCAATCGACCTTTGTCAACGAGGCGTATCAAACCTTGCGCAGCACATTGCGGCGCGCTCGCTATGTGCTGAAACTAAACGGCGTGGACACGCAAGAGGAAACCAACACTGCGATGCCTGTGGATTTTCTGGTCGCGCAAATGGACTGGCGCGAGGCCGTGATGGACGCGCAACAGGCGCGCGATGCCGATGCACTGGATGAACTGGATGCGCGTAGGCAAGCAGAAACGCGCGAATTGGAAAGCCAGGTTGCGGATAAAATCGATAGCGAAAAAAATTATGTTGCTGCTGCCGAACTGGTGCGCAAATTACGCTTCATGGAGAAACTCGCGGAAGAAATACATGCCGCTTACGATGAAATAGGCAATTAAAACGGGGAAGTGGGACGGCACTTTGTGCCTGAGTGGGAAGTGCGGCTTTTCCACTCCCCACTGACGATTTACCACTTACCACTTACTTCTTTCAATGGCACTTTTACAAATTTCCGAACCCGGCATGAGCACCGCGCCGCACCAGCACAGACTGGCGGTGGGTATAGACTTGGGCACGACTAATTCGCTTGTGGCGACAGTGCGCAACAGTATCAGCACGGTGTTGAACGATGAGCAGGGCAGAGCCATGTTGCCATCGGTGGTGCGTTATGTTGACGCGCAAAATATTCTGGTGGGTGAAGCCGCGCAACGCAGCCAAAGTTCCGACCCGACCAATACCATCAGTTCAGTGAAACGCTTTATGGGACGCGGCTTGGCGGACATCGGCGACATCAGCCGATTGCCGTATCGTTTTCTGGATGTCTCGGCCGGCGGTCACGGGCAAGTGCAGTTGCGCACGGTCGCCGGTGCAAAAAGTCCGGTGGAAGTTTCCGCTGAAATTTTGAAAGTGTTACGCGCCAGAGCGGAAGCGTCATTGGGGGGCGAACTGGTCGGCGCGGTGATTACCGTGCCCGCGTATTTCGATGACGCACAACGCCAGGCCACCAAAGATGCCGCACGATTGGCCGGGCTGAATGTGTTGCGTTTGCTCAACGAACCGACGGCCGCCGCGATTGCGTATGGCTTGGATAACGGTTCGGAAGGCGTGTATGCCGTGTACGATTTGGGTGGTGGCACGTTCGATATTTCCATCTTGCGTTTGTCGCGCGGTGTGTTCGAAGTGCTGGCGACCAATGGCGATTCGGCTTTGGGCGGCGATGATTTTGACCAGCGTATTTATTGCTGGCTGCTGGAAAAAAACGAGCTGTCGGCACTGCCTCCGCATGACACGCGCTTGTTGCTGACTTTGGCACGTAGCGCGAAAGAGCAATTAACCGAACACGGTGAAACACGTATCACCACGATGCTGTCCGATGGGACGCTGATAGACAATGTTTTAACGCAAAACGAGTTCTATACTTTGTCCAATAATTTGGTGCAACGCACATTGCAGCCCATGCGTAAAGCCTTGCGCGACGCGGGTTTGAAGGTGGGTGACATCAACGGTGTGGTAATGGTGGGTGGCGCGACGCGTATGCCGCAAGTGCAGCGCGCGGTCGGCGAATTTTTTGCGCAAACCCCGCTGACCAACCTCGATCCCGACAAGGTTGTGGCACTCGGCGCGGCGATACAAGCCAATTTATTGGCGGGCAATCGCGGAGAAGATGAGTGGTTGTTGTTGGATGTGATTCCGCTGTCGTTGGGTTTGGAAACCATGGGTGGCTTGGCGGAAAAAGTTATTCCACGCAACAGCACGATACCGACCGCACGGGCGCAGGAATTTACCACCTACAAAGACGGGCAAACCGCCATGAGCATCCATGTGGTGCAGGGCGAGCGCGAGCTGATTAGCGATTGTCGTTCGCTGGCGAAATTCGAGTTGCGCGGCATTCCCGCGATGGTGGCGGGTGCGGCGCGTATCCGCGTCACTTTTCAAGTCGATGCCGATGGATTGTTGAGTGTGGCGGCGCGTGAGATGGGCAGCGGAGTTGAAGCAACCATAGCGGTGAAACCTTCTTACGGTTTGAGCGATGCCGAAGTCACACGCATGTTGCAGGACTCCGGTCTGCACGCCAAAGAAGACATGCAGGCGCGCGCTTTGCGTGAACAACAGACCGAAGCGAGCCAGCTCATAGATGCCGTGCAAAATGCACTGGAACAGGATGGCGATTTGTTGGACGCGACACAGCACGAACAGATCGTCATTCAAGTGAAAAAGCTGCAAGAGAGTTTGCAACAGTCCGACACGCAAATACTCAAACGTGCCATTACCCATTTGAACGACGCGACCGTGAAGTTCGCGCAAGCGCGTATGGATAAAAGCGTATCGCACGCTTTGTCCGGCAAAAATATTTCCGATTTAGAGGTGAAACCATGACACAAATCATCGTCCTGCCGCATGTGGAGTTGTGTCCAGATGGCGCGCTGATCGAAGGGCAGGCGGGTGTGTCCTTATGCGATACGCTGCTGCAAAACGGTATCGCCATCGAACATGCTTGCGAAAAATCTTGCGCCTGCACAACCTGTCACGTCATTGTGCGCGAGGGTTTTGCTACGCTCGCACCTTCCGATGAATTGGAAGACGATTTGCTCGATAAAGCATGGGGCTTGGAACCCAATTCGCGCTTATCCTGTCAGGCTTTGGTGGGCAAAGAAAATCTGGTCATCGAGATTCCGAAATACACCATTAACATGGTTAAGGAAGGACATTAAAATGAAATGGACCGACATACATCAAATCGCGATTTCACTCGCCGATAGCAAACCCGATACCGATCCGCGCTATGTGAATTTCGTCGATTTGCGCAACTGGGTGATGGCACTCGAAGATTTTCACGACGACCCCAAACACTGCGGCGAAAAAGTTTTGGAAGCCATCCAAGCGGCGTGGATAGAAGAGAACGAATAAGCGATGTGTAAAATCTGGCAAAGCCTTTCTAACCGCTGGTTGTATTTGCTGGGCGCGTTGTTCGCCGGCGGGTTGCTGGGTTTCGGTTTGTATTTGCAATACGCGCTGCATCAAGACCCGTGTCCTTTGTGCATGGTGCAGCGTGTGATTTTTATTGCCATTGCACTGGTATTCGCGCTGGCGACTTTGCATGGCCCCAAGCGCATCGCGATTCGTGTCTATACGGGTCTCATCATCCTGTTGTCGTTGTCGGGTGTGGCGGTGGCGGCGCGGCATATCTGGATACAACATCTGCCTCTCGACCAAGTGCCCGCTTGCGGTCCGGGATTGGATTATATGTTGGAGACCATGCCCATGGCCCGCGTGTTGAAAGAGCTGCTGCATGGTTCGGGCGAGTGTGCGGCGCATGGCTGGACGTTTCTTACCCTGGGCATACCCGAATGGTCCTTGTTGTGCTATCTGGCTTTGGCGGTGTGGGCGGTGCTGATTGCGACTCGCCGGACGCGTTAGAATTTCCCGCTATTATCTTTGCATTACATTTCCGCAATATTTGCCTGTACGACCCATAAATACCGCATTAGAATCGCGGCTCTTTAACGGGTCGTTGACACTGACTTGCAGCCGCGTGTGGAAAGTGACAGGGAAATAACAATGTTCAGCAAAAAGCTACTACGCCAAATCCAGCCTTACTTCGCCGCCATGGCGGTGATTTTGGTGGTCGGTTTTTTAGTATCCGCGATTTATTTGACCGAGATTAACAAACAGTGGATCGTATTTTTGTCCGGGATACTGATCGCTTCGATACTCGGTTTGACCAGCCGTGCCTCGCGTGCCGAATGGATTAATACACGACGCACCGCCCAGCTCACTGCGCTAAAGGGTAAGCTGGAACGGGAGATTGTGCTGCGTAAAAAAGTTGATGAGGACTACCAGCAATCACTTGTTGTACTCAAGCAGACCGAGGGCGCGTTCGGTCGTTTGATTCCGCATCAATTGCTTACGCTTATGGGTAAAAAAAGCATACTCGATGTGCAACTTGGCGATCAATTCGAGCGCAAACTGACCGTGATGAGTACCGACATACGCGACTTTACGACGCTGTCCGAGAACATGACACCGCAGGAGAATTTCGACTTTCTCAATGCATATCTTGCCCAGATGGAACCGGTCATCAGCGCGCATAACGGCATCATCGACAAATATATTGGCGACTCCATACTCGCGCTGTTCACACAAGGTGCGGACGACGCGGTGACTGGCGCGATACATATGCTGGCGAAGCTGGAGAAATACAACGCGGGGCGGGCGAGAGCCGGTTACGCGCCGCTACAAGTCGGTGTCGGGCTTAACACCGGGCTGGTGATGATAGGGACCGTCGGCGGACCCACACGCATGGAAAGTACGGTAATCGGCGATGCGGTCAATCTGACTTCGCGTATCGAGGGCGCGACCAAGATTTACTACACGCCTTTGCTAATCAGCCAGAACACGCTTTATGACTTGGTTGTGCCGGCAAAATATGACATTCGCTTTTTGGATCGCATCCGTGTGAAAGGCAAAACGCAACCCTTGTCTATCTACGAAGTGTTCGACAATGACCCGATCAAACTCAGAGACGGCAAACGTGTCGACAAAGCAAAATTCGAATCGGCAATCGCCTACTATCACATGAAGGATATTTCCGGCGCGATGAAGTTGCTGACCGAATGCATAGAAGCGAATCCCAAAGACATTCCTGCGCGTATTTATCTTTCGCGTTGCGAGCAGTATCAAACCACCGGCCAGCATTTCAACACCGGGGAGCTGAATACCCAGATGGAGTGGCGCAAAGAGTATCAGGTGCATGTTGACATCATCGATCATGCGCACCGTCACCTGTTCAATAAGGTGAATGATTTCATTGCCGCCATAATTGCCGGAGACCGCGCCGAGATACGTTTTATTTTTGCCTATCTGTCCAGCCATCTTGCCGATAGCAAAAGTGAGGAGCAAGAGTTAATGGTACGTTATGGCTATCCTTTTACTGAAAATCACTTGCGCGAACACCAGCGTTTTATCGAGGATTTCGAGGTGTTAAAAGATGAAGTAGAAGCGGGTAATTACGATTTGCCTTACCTCGCGTTCCGCACCCAGTTGTTGCTATTCGATTGGTTTAGCGGTCATATTGCGCATAGTGACCGTCATGCCTCGCGTCATATTATCAGCCTCAGCCCGCCCGATTCTATGGGGACGGCGACGCTGAGATTGCGCGGTTTTTTGGAGACGGCGATTCATCAGCACCAGCCTGCGCGCGAACCGGAAGATGATGTGCCTTTGAGCCAATAAAAGTATGGGTGCAACGGGTTTATTTTAGGATGTTTTAGGACGCAAGATGAGTCGGATATTGATTGGGATGTTGTGTGTGTGTTTTTCCATGCTCGCGAGTGGCGAAGAAGAACAGGTAGATGTGAAGACGCATACTGGGAACATCGCGCCGCCCTTGGCCTTACTCACCTCCGAAGAACCGAATCGATTGGGGTGCACCAAAGACAGTTATGAGCGCGCCTGTTTTTTGGATTTTGTGTTGTCGCAACGTTATCCTTTGTTCTATGACGCGCTGGAGCAGGGGCACAAGTACAACATGTTGCCGTTCTTCTCATTCACCGGACGCATGGGACAATATAGCGGTACGGTGCGTCACTCATCCCCCGTCGTGACCAAGCAATTCAATCCCAAACTGTATTTCCGTTTTTACACCTCGGATGCCGAAGGACAAATACTCGGCGCAACCGACAGCAAACAGGATTTTTATGATGTCGGCTATGCGCACGAATCGAATGGCCAGTATGTCGATTCGGTCGCGGTGTTTAATACCACGGCTGCCAGCGTGGGCGGGGCAGCGATTGCGCAGGATTACATCAGCCGTGGCTGGGATTTTTTAAACTACAAACGTCATTTGCATTTTGACGCGCTGGGCAGCAATTCCATGGATATCGACCTGCGATATTTTTTATCGTATGGCTTGCTGCAAAAAGGCAGCGAGGAATATTTTGCCTGGGAAGCTCCGCGCCCGATTACACACATCAGCCAAGTCGATGGCATACGGCTCAAAGTGAATCGCGATGTCAATTGGAGTTGGTTCAAAGGCGCGGCATTGTCTTTTACCACCGGTTATCGTGACCCCGCCAAATGGAATACATTACGCGCGGAACTGGGTTTCACACCGTTGAGTGATTTGATGGGCTTGCCTATTGTGTTGTGGGGACAAACCGGCTATCTGGTCAATGTGACGCAGTATTATCGCCAGTCGTGGTCGGTCGGCCTTGCCGCGTCATTCGAGACTTACAAATGAATTAGGGAAGTTTGACTTTGAATTGAAAAGACAAGGCACCGTACAAGCGGTTTTGATAGGTTGGCACGATGGCAAGATTCATGCCCACGCTTTTGTATTCAACACTCACCATCGGGATTGCTGCCAGAAACCATCCGCCATTGCGCATTTTGGGATAGCCGTCGAAGCCGCCTGCTACCGCGCCCAATCTAAGCGGGCCATAAGACACGGGCTGCCAATACCAGCCGACGTAATGTGAAGTCTGCCGGTCGCTATTGTAGAACTCGCCCGCCGTGATTGAGTTGGTCGTCGAATAGCGATACTCGCCACCGATGCCGTAATTATTGTTGTTCAGGCCTTTGTCTGTTTGAAAATGGTGCGAGATAAATCCGGCATTTAACCAAAATTCGCTGATAGGCTTGGAGTCTATGAATTTAAAATCCGCCGCGTTCGCGTCAGGCACGAGAGCCGTACATAGAAACACCAATGACAAGAGAATTTTTTGGCCGGATGCAAACATGGTCAGTCGGCGAAAAGATTTAACACACCATCTAAACCGACAAAATTCAAGGCATAACGAGCTTGCGCTCTGACCACGGGTTTGGCGTGAAAAGCGATGCCATAGCCTGCTTGCGCGAGCATTTTAAGATCGTTCGCACCATCGCCTATCGCGATGACTTGTTCAGATTTTAGTTGCAGCGCATCACGGGTTTTAGTCAGCAAATCGGCTTTGGCTTGCGCATCGACGATGCCGCCCAAAACTTTGCCGGTAAGCTTCCCGTCGATAATTTCCAGCGAGTTGGCATACGCAAAATCCAACCCCAATCGCTGCTTTAATCGGTCGGTAAAATACACAAATCCACCTGAGACCAACAGCGTTTTGATGCCGTGTTTTTTAAGCGCGGCGAGCATGATTTCCGCACCGCCGGTGAGTTGCAGGCGTTCGTCATAAACGCGTTGCAACGCGCTGTCGTCCAGGCCTTTGAGCAAGGCGACACGGCGACGCAAACTCTCGGAAAAATCCAGTTCGCCACGCATCGCCGCTTCGGTAATTTCGGCGACTTGCGGCTTGAGTCCTTGCATGTCGGCAATCTCGTCTATGCACTCTATGGTGATGAGTGTGGAGTCCATGTCCATCACCACCAGCCCAAAATCAGCCAGCGTTTTGCCTTGCGGTACAAAGCCGAAATCCAGTTGATGTTCCAGACAATAGCCTGCAATGTCAGGATGCATTTGAGCATCGCTGATGCGACAGGCGTTTTCATGCATGGCTGAACAGCGTGAACCTTGTGCCAAGCGGGTGAGGTGAGCGAGATGCCCGGCGGCGATGGCTTGTGTTGCTTGAATGATGAGATTCATAAGTGATTTTTTGGATGCACGCTGTGCAGCAACACCTCATGTGTGCGCTATGCGATCTTAATGCGAGAGCAGATTGATCAGGGATTTGATTTCATTGCGCAACACTGAGTTATTCTCAATCGCTGATGATGAACTGGTTTTGGGAAAAGCTCCGGTCGCATCGATTTTCGGGAACGTGCCAGTTTGGTAAAGATTGGGGAAGCTGCCGGTCGCATCCATACGCGGAAAACTGCCGGTGGGATCGCCGTTGTTGAGGCGGTTACGCGCGCCGCTGATGGTGAAACCCTGCTCGTAAAGCAACTCGCGGATGCTGCGTATCAGCAGCACTTCGTGATGCTGATAATAGCGGCGATTGCCGCTGCGTTTTACGGGTTTGAGTTGGGTGAATTCCTGTTCCCAATAGCGCAGCACGTGCGCTTTCACGCCGCACAATTCGCTCACTTCACCGATGGTGAAATAGCGTTTTGCCGGTATGGGTGGCAGTTCGGAGTTAGGCTTGTGGAGTTCCATGGTATGACTTTTCTACCATTGTTTTCAGCTTCTGGCTGGGGTGGAAGGTCACTACGCGGCGGGCGGTGATGGGTATCTCCTCACCAGTCTTAGGATTGCGTCCCGGCCGCTGCGGTTTATCGCGTAACTGGAAATTACCGAAACCGGAAAGCTTAACGCTTACACCTTTTTCAAGTTGAACACGTATCTCTTCAAAAAAAGTTTCCACCATATCTTTGGCTTCGCGTTTGTTTAGACCGACTTTTTCAAACAATAAATCGGCCAGTTCGGCTTTGGTTAGTGTTGTGGGTGTCATGTGTTTCTCTTAGCTGCGCAACTGTGCGCCATGTTGTTGTAATGCTATCAGCAATGCGGTCATGCTAGGTTCAATTTCCGCATCGGTGAGCGACTTGTGAGTATCTTGTAGTAACACGCGGAATGCAAGGCTTTTTTTACCAACTTCCAAACCCTTGCCGCGATACAGGTCAAACAAGGCAATCTCCTGTATCAGTGGCGTGGTTGCCTGTTGCATTGCGTCCAGCAAAGTTTGAACTGCGATGCCGTCATCGACCAGCACGGCGAGATCGCGGCGCACTGGCAGTGACTTTGCGATGCCTTGCAGGCGCGGTATACGGCTGGCCAGCAGCGCGTCGAGATGCAGTTCGAACCAGATCGGTGCTTGCGGCATATCATATTGCTGTTGCCATTGCGGATGCAGTTCGCCTATCACGCCGACGCATTTTGCACCGACAAAAATTTGCGCGCAACGACCGGGATGCAAGGCGGGATGTGTCGCCGCCACGAAGCGCAAAACGAGTGGCGCGAGCAAGGCTTCCACATCGGCTTTAGCATCGTAAAAATCCACAGCCTTGGCCGCGATTCCCCATTGTTCCGCTTGCGCAGAGCCGTACGCGAGACCGGACAAACGCTGAGTCTGCACATAATCATCGCCGGATTTTGCGAAACACGCACCGACTTCAAACAAGCGCACACGAGGCTGTTTGCGATTTAGATTAAATCGCAGCGCATCAATCAATCCGCCAATCAAACTACTGCGCATCACCGCCAAGTTACTGGCAATCGGATTTTGCAAAACGAGTGGTGATTCATTGCCGCACAAATCGCGCTCGGTTTGTTCCGCAAGAAAAGCGAGGCTAATGATTTCCTGATAGTCGCGTGATACCAGCACTTGCTGGACGCGGCTTAACGGGCGTTCCGATTCGCTGCAAGGCAACATGGTCAGCGACGTTTTAGGCGCGAGGGCAGGGATGTTGTCGTAGCCATAAAGACGCGCTAATTCTTCGACCAAATCGGCTTCGATGCTCATATCAAAACGGAAGCTGGGCGGGGTGACGCGATAGTCATCGCCGTTTGCCGTGAACGCGAATTGCAAGCGCGCCAGTAGCTCGGCAATCTGTTCGTTACTCAACGCAATGCCCAAAATTCTTTCCACACGCGAGCGGCGCAAAGCGATGGCGGGACGCATTGGTAATGCGCCGCATACCGCGCTAATTTCACCGACTTGTCCGCCGCAAATTTCCACCAGTAATTGCGTGGCGCGTTCCATCGCCAGTTGCGTCGCGGCAAAATCCACACCGCGTTCAAAACGGAATGAGGAGTCGGTCGCCAAGCCGAAGCGGCGCGCTTTGCCGACGATGGCATCGGGGTGAAAGAATGCAGACTCTAAAAATACATCCGTGCTGCTAGTTCCCACGCCGCTGTCTTCGCCGCCCATAATGCCGGCGATTGCCAGCACATGTGCATCGTCGGCGATGACCAACACTTCCGCGTCGAGTTGCGCAATTTGCTCGTTGAGCAAAGTTAGCGATTCGCCTGATTTTGCGCGGCGTACGGTGATGCCGCCGGACAATTTTTGCGCATCGAATGCGTGCATGGGTTGACCCATTTCCAGCATCACATAATTGGTGATGTCCACCACCGCGTTGATGCTGCGCAGTCCGCTGCGTTCCAAGCGACGTTGCATCCAAACCGGTGTGGCAATCGCCGCATTTACGCCGCGTATCAAGCGACCGTAATACGCGGGACACGCTG
>JBAVPP010000226.1:0-5333 GCA_049693175.1 Gallionella sp.
TTGAATGTCGCCCGCATAGGCGCAGACACTCAACAAACTCGCCACCAGCGCGACCCAATACAGACTTATTTTTTGCATGATATTTTCCGTAAAATAAAATTTTCGAGGGACGAATTATACTGAGCCAAACTCCCGCGCGCTCAGGTTGCGACAAAATGTGGCTTCAATATAAGCTAATGAAACACTGATTTATTCGTCATCTCCCTAAAAGTAAGCCTACGCCGAAATACCTGATGCGCAATGCGGCATTTTGTCGCACCCTTAAAAATTAGTCTGCGTTTACAATCGCGACCATGAATCATTCCCTGCTCGCTTCCCTACCCGGTCATGCCCAATTGCGGCGACTGGTGCTGCTGCGCGTCATCGCCATTACCGCGCAACTGCTCACGCTGGTATGCGTGTGGAAATTCCTGCAAATGGAATTGGACTGGCAGGCTATGTTGCTAACCATCGCCACGCTGGGCGCGATCAACCTTTTCACCGCGTTGCGTTTGCGCAGCAATCGTCCGGTGGGCAACACCGAGTTGTATGCGCAATTGTGCGTGGATGTGCTGGCGTTAAGCGTGCTGCTTTACTACGGCGGCGGCTCGACCAATCCTTTCATCTCATTATTTTTATTGCCACTGGTAATTGCCGCCGCAACCCTGCCGCCACGCTACGCTTGGGGTATGGCGGCACTCACCGCCGCGTGTTACAGCGTGCTGATGTTTTACTATCAACCGCTGCCGCACAATCATCACAACAGCGACAGCGCGTTCAACACGCATGTCATGGGCATGTGGTTGGGATTTTTTATCAGCGCGGTGGTGGTCGCGTATTTCGTCACGCAAATGGCACAGGCGGTACGCAATCGTGATGCGCAATTGGCAAAAGTGCGCGAGGAAATTTTACGCAATGAACGCATCGTCGCGCTGGGTACTCAGGCGGCGGGCGCGGCACACGAGATGGGTACGCCGCTGTCCACAATGGCGGTGGTCATCCGCGAATTGCAACACGAGTTGAGCGAAACACAAACCGAATTGCGCGACAACTTGAACATAATCGACGAGCAGGTGCGGGGCTGCAAACGTATCTTGGACAAGATGCTCAGCAATGCGCAAGGCGACGCTAAAGTCGCGCTGCAAAGCGCGGATAGTCTGATGAACGAGGTGTTGGACGAATGGCAGTTGTTGCGCCCGACAGCGGAATACCAATATTCCTCTTCCCATGATAAGGGTAGGTCGGGAGGAGTTTCAGGCGCGCAACTTAACGCCAACAGCACACTGCGCGCCGCGTTGATGAATCTGCTCAACAACGCGGCGGATGCCAGTCCGCAAGGTATAGAAATCATCAGCCATTGCAACGCGACGCATTTCATACTCACGCTCATCGATCATGGCGAGGGACTGAACGACGAGGCCGCGCTCAAAGCGGGCTCGGCATTTTTCACCACCAAAAATGAAGGTCGCGGACTGGGACTGTTTCTCGCCAATGCCACCATAGAACGCTTGGGCGGCACGGTGAGCTTGTTGAACAATGCGCAAGGCGGCGCAACCACCATACTCACTTTGCCGTTGGCGGGAGTGCGCGCATGAGCGCGCAGGAATCCGCCTCGCTGCTGTTGGTCGATGACGATGAAACCTTTTGCAAAGTGCTGAAAAGTGCGTTGCAAAAACGCGGCTATGAAGTGACCGTCGCGCATAGCGTGGAAACCGCGCTGCCATTGGCGAAAAGCAATCCGCCTGAATTCGCCGTGATTGATTTGAAAATGGGCGGCGCGCCCGGACTGGTGCTGGTGCAAGCCTTGCACGAACTCGACCCGAACACGCGCATCGTGGTATTGACCGGCTATGCCAGCATCGCCACCGCTGTCGAAGCCATCAAACTGGGCGCGACCCAATATTTATCCAAACCCGCCAACGCCGATGAGATTGTCGCGGCCTTCGCGCACGCCGCCGACAGTAACACGCCCATCAGTGCGCAACCCTCGGCGATAGGTGAATTGGAATGGGATCACATCCAGCGTGTGTTGCATGAGCACAGCGACAACATTTCCGCCACGGCGCGCGCCCTGAACATGCACCGCCGTACCTTGCAACGCAAGCTCGCCAAACCGCCGGTGTCACGCTGAAATTTGCCACAGGACCTCAGAGAATGTGTCATGTTTTATTACCCTCAAGTTTGAGCAAACCTAACCATTGTAAAAATGCATTTTCTTCTCGGTGACCTCTGTGTTCTCTGTGGCTAAAATCTGTTTTTGAATTTACAGTGCGCCCACAGAATCGCCACGCCACCGCTGGCACAGACTATAATTGCATCTCGCATTTAGCCTGAATCACCCGACATGAAATTCATCGCCTTATTCTTTTCGCTGCTGCTGACGCAACTGGCCAACGCGCTGCCCATACCGATGTTGGCCGCGCCCAGCCTCAGCTCCAAAGCCTACTTGCTCTACGACTACAGCAGCAGCCAAGTATTGCTCAACCAGAATGGCGACACGCGCATGGAGCCGGCTTCGCTGACCAAGTTGATGACCGCCTATCTGGCATTCGACGCGCTCAAACACGGTACGCTTAATTTGCAACAACAACTCAATGTGCCGGACAGCGCGACCCGCAATGCCAACGGCGAATCACGCATGTTGCTCAAAACCGGACAGCAGGTGAGCGTGGACGATTTGCTGCACGGGCTGATCGTGCAATCCGGCAACGATGCCGCCATCACGCTGGCACTGAACATCGCGGGCAGCGAGGCGGGCTTCGTCGATATGATGAACAAACAGGCGCAACAATTCGGCATGAGCAACACACACTTTAGCAATCCGGTGGGATTGCCCGATCCGCAGCATTACAGCAGCGCGTATGACCTCGCGATTCTGGCCGCCGCCGTGGTGCGCGATTTTCCGCAGTTCTATCCGCTGTTCGGCTTGCGCGAATTTACCTTCAACAATGTCAGTCAGGCAAACCGCAATCGCCTGCTGTGGCTGGACCCCAACGCCGACGGCATGAAAACCGGACACACCGACAGCGCGGGATTTTGTCTGGTGGGTTCGGCGAAGCGCGATCAGCATCGTTTGATTGCGGTGGTGCTGGGCGCGAACAGCGACAGTCTGCGCGCCAACGAAAGCCAGCAGTTGATCAACTACGGCTTTCAGAATTTTGACGCGGTGCGTCTGTATGAAAAAGACCATGCGGTCTCGCAACAGCGCATTTGGAAAGGCACGCAAAGCACCGTTGGAATTGGCTTCAAGCACGATTTAATGTTAAGCATACCGAAAGGCCAGTACGCCAAACTCAAGGCCACGCTGGAAACCCATCAACCCATACTCGCGCCCATAGACACCAGCGTTGCCATCGGTGTATTGAAGATTACCATCGCGGGTAAACCGTATGCGGAATTCCCGCTTTATCCGTTGGAAAACGTGGCGACCGCCAATGTGTTCGCACGCGGCTGGGACAGTCTGCGCTTGCTCATCCAGCAATATTTCCCGTGAGTAAATCGCGATGATTATTTATCTCAACGGCAAATTCATGCCGGTGGAAAATGCCAAAGTATCGGTGCTGGATAGAGGCTTTATTTTCGGCGACGGCGTGTATGAAGTCATTCCGGTTTATGCGCGCCGGGCGTTTCGATTGCCCGAACATTTGCGCCGTTTGCAGCATAGTTTGGACGGCATCCAACTGCCAAATCCGCACAGCGATGACGCATTGGGAAAAATTCTCACCGAACTCATCGCGCAGCACGACAGCGACGATCAATATTTGTATTTGCACATCACACGCGGCGCGGCGGAACGCGATCACGCCTTTCCCAATCCGCCGGTTGCGCCCACCGTATTCATCACCAGCAAACCGCTCAATCCGCCCGCCGAAAATTTGCTGCGCGATGGCGTTGCGTGCCTCACCGCCACCGACAATCGCTGGCTGCGTTGCGACATCAAAGCCATTTCACTGTTACCCAATGTTTTGCTGCGCCAAATGGCGGTCGCCGCCGGTTGCGCCGAAACCATTTTGTTGCGCGAAAATGAATGGCTCACCGAAGGTGCGGCGAGCAATATTTTTGTGGTAAAAAACGGCACGCTGTTAGCTCCGCCCAAAGACAATTTGATGTTACCCGGCATCACTTACGACGTGATATTGGAACTCGCCGCCGCGCATGACATTCCGCATCAAGTGCGCCGCATTAGCAAGGCGGAACTGCTCGCGGCGGATGAACTGCTATTGACCTCTTCTACCAAAGAAGTATTAGCCATCACCCAGCTAGATGGCAAGCCCGTCGGCACAGGAAAACCCGGCGCGATGTTCCAGCAACTGCACACCTATTATCAAAATTTCAAACGCAATGTGATGCGCCACCATGACTAAAAAAATCCCCCCCAATTTGGATGCGTTGATGAACTTGTCAGCCAAAGAACTCACCGATACGCTGATTGATTATCCCAGCGAATTTCCGCTCAAAATTTTCGGCCAGCAGCAAGCCGGATTCGCCCAAGCCGTGCTGGAAGTTGTCACCAAACACGACCCGAATTTCGCCGCCGCCACGATGGAAATGCGCGCCAGCAAAACCGCGCGTTATGTGAGCCTGACCTGCACCATCACCGCCACCTCGCGCGAACAATTAGACGCGGTGTATCAGGAACTCTGCGACCATCCTATGGTGGTGATGGTGTTGTGATGAGCACTAGGATTTTGGATTTTGGATTGAGGATTGAGGAAAAATCGGATGCTGCGATGGACGCGGAAGTGCCGCGCCCAGCCCCCCCAAATCCTAGCTCCCAAATCCCAAATCCTGCTCTTCATTCTCTTGGTCTCGTCGACTACCAAACTACTTGGGACGCAATGAAAAAATTTACGGCTGAACGCACGCCGGAAACGCGCGACGAGATTTGGTTGTTGCAACATCCGCCGGTCTACACGCAAGGATTGGCGGGCTTGCCGGAACATTTGCTGCACAGCACAACTATTCCGGTAGTGAAAATTGATAGGGGTGGACAAATCACTTATCACGGTCCGGGGCAAATTGTTGCGTATTGCTTGTTCGACATGCGCCGCTGGAAAATCGGCGTGCGCGAGCTGGTCAACGTGATGGAAGATTCGGTGATAGAGGTACTCGCCGACTTCGGCATTACTGCCGTCAATCGCGTCGATGCGCCCGGCGTATATGTTAACGGCTCCAAGATTGCCGCGCTCGGTTTGAAAATCAAAAACGGTTATTGCTATCACGGCCTGTCGTTCAATGTCGACATGGATTTATCGCCGTTCAACAACATCAACCCCTGTGGTTATCAGGGCTTAAAAGTCACGCAAGCCCGCGAGCTCGGTATCACCGCAACCATCAACGAACTACAAGCGCAA
>JBAVPP010000227.1:0-1905 GCA_049693175.1 Gallionella sp.
ATATGAAACAGCAACTCAAATCGTTGGGGCTGGGCATAGATTGGTCGCGCGAAGTAAAAACTTGCACGCCGGAATATTATCGCTGGGAGCAATGGCTGTTCACGCGCTTGTTCAAAAAAGGCGTGATTTACAAACGCACTTCGACGGTGAATTGGGATCCGGTGGACAACACCGTGCTGGCAAACGAGCAAGTGATAGACGGACGCGGCTGGCGTTCTGGCGCGCTGGTGGAAAAGCGCGAAATCCCCATGTATTTTTTCCGCATCACGCAATACGCCGACGAGCTGTTAAAAGATTTGGACACGTTGGACGGTTGGCCAGAACAAGTCAAAACCATGCAGGCGAATTGGATAGGCAAGAGCTATGGATGTGAAATAGGATTTGAGATAGAAGAGGCAGGATTGGGGATTTCGGATTTAGGATTTAGCAAAACCGATGCACCGACTTTAACTAAATCCGAAATCCCAAATCCTGTTTTAAGGGTTTATACCACGCGTCCCGACACGCTGATGGGCGCGACCTATGTCGCGGTCGCGGCAGAACATGCGCTGGCGACGCAAGCGGCGGCGAACAATTCCGCACTCGCCGACTTCATCGCGGAATGCAAACGCGGTGGCACGGCCGAAGCCGACATGGCGACGATGGAAAAGAAAGGCATGAACACCGGATTGTTTGTGAGGCATCCGCTCACCGATGAAAAGCTGCCAGTGTGGGTCGCCAACTATGTGTTGATGGGCTACGGCGAAGGCGCGGTGATGGCTGTTCCCGCGCACGACGAACGAGATTTTGAGTTTGCGAAAAAATATGATTTGCCCATGAAAGTAGTGATTAGGAGCGATGAACGAGGAGCGAGTGACGCTGCGCTCGACAAATCCCAAATCCTAAATCCTAAATCCTCGTTCACCGAACATGGCGTTTGCGTCAACTCCGGCAAATACGATGGTCTGAATTTCCAGCAAGCTTTCGATGCGATTTCCGCCGACCTTGCCGCAAAAAATCTGGGCGCGAAAAAAGAACAATTTCGTTTGCGAGATTGGGGCATTTCTCGTCAGCGTTATTGGGGTTGCCCGATACCGATTATTCATTGCGCGACGTGTGGCGATGTGGCTGTGCCTGATGAGCAACTGCCTGTCATTCTGCCTGAGAATGTCGTGCCGGATGGCGCGGGTTCGCCGTTGGCGAAGATGCCGGAATTTTATGAATGCAAATGTCCTCAATGCGGCGGCGATGCGCGTCGCGAGACCGACACCATGGACACGTTTGTCGAATCGTCCTGGTATTACGCGCGATACGCCAGCCCGCAATGCACAACTGGCATGGTGGATAAAGCCGCCGCGCAACAATGGTTGCCGGTCGATCAATACATAGGCGGTATCGAACATGCGATTCTACATTTGTTGTACGCGCGTTTTTTCCACAAGCTGATGCGCGACGAAGGTGTGTTTGGCGGAAGCCCTCTCCCCAACCCTCTCCCGCAAACGGGCGAGGGAGCGAACGATGTACGTCGCGCATTTAACCCCTTGAACGAACCGTTCAAAAATCTGCTCACGCAAGGCATGGTCATTGCGCCGACTTTTTATCGTGAAGAATCTAACGGCAAAAAAACTTGGATCAATCCGGCGGATGTGACGGTAAGCCTTGATGATAAGGGTCGCGCGACGGGCGCGGTGCTGACTAGCAACGGCTTGCCTGTGGTGATAGGCGGCACGGAAAAAATGTCCAAGTCGAAAAATAATGGTGTCGATCCGCAAGCCATTATCGACCAATACGGCGCGGATACGGCGCGCTTGTTTATGATGTTCGCCGCGCCACCGGAGCAATCGCTGGAGTGGTCGGACAGCGGCGTGGAAGGCGGATTCCGCTTTTTGAAACGGGTGTGGAAAGCCGCACATGACCATGTGGCAC
>JBAVPP010000228.1:0-22179 GCA_049693175.1 Gallionella sp.
CAAATCTCCCACATTCACCATTTTCAAACGCACCAACTCGTCTTCCGCATTGCGCAAAGTTTGCGAATGATCTTTGGAAGAATCGTTGAACGAAATCGGATGAACACCGCAGAATAAAGTCACTTTGCTGAGTGTCGCCGCAACCGGTGTCATGGCAAAAATCGGCACACCGCCGTTGATGCGCGACATCCACAATGCCGTCGAACCGGACTGCGTCAACGCGACAATCGCTTTGACTTTGAGATGCGTTGCCGCATATAAAGCCGACATCGCAATGGACTGATCGACGCGGGTAAATTTTTCGTGTTGCACGCGCCGTTCGGTGGCGTGAACATCGAACTCTTTTTCCGCGCTCAGACAAATACGCGCCATCGCTTCTATGGTCTCGATGGGATAATCACCGACGGCGGTTTCCGCCGAAAGCATCACCGCATCCGTGCCATCCAAAACCGCATTCGCCACGTCCGAAACTTCCGCACGCGTCGGAATCGGATTGGTAATCATGGACTCCATCATTTGCGTCGCCGTAATCACCAAACGATTTTTTGCGCGCGCCATTTTAATCATGCGTTTTTGCAAACCGGGCACGGCCGCATCACCGACTTCCACCGACAAATCGCCACGCGCCACCATGATGGCATCGGACGCGTCGATGATGTCACCGAGCACTGGAATTGCTTCGGCGCGTTCAATCTTAGCCATGAGCAAACTCTTGCCACCCGCCGCATGCATCAATTCACGCGCCATACGCATATCGTCGCCGGTACGCGGGAAAGACACCGCCAAATAATCCGCCTTGATGAGCGCGGCTGTTTTGATGTCTTCCTTGTCCTTGTCAGTCAACGCCGGCGCAGTCAATCCGCCGCCTTTGCGATTGATACCTTTGTTGTTCGACAACACGCCGCCGCGCACCACCACGCAATGCACTTCCACACCTTTGACACCCGTCACATGAAATTCCAACATGCCGTCGTTCAACAACAACACCGTGCCGACATCCACATCATTAGGTAGTTCTTTATAATCCAAGCCGACGCGCTGTTGATTGCCCAACCCATCCAGTGACGCATCGAGTATGAAAACATCACCTTTGTTCAAGATGATTTTGTCATTCTCAAATTTGCGCACGCGGATTTTCGGGCCTTGCAAATCGGCCAGAATACCCACCGTGCGCCCGACAGCCAACGCCGCTGCACGCACGGTTTCGGCACGCTTCATGTGATCTTGCGCCGTGCCGTGCGAGAAGTTCATACGCACCAGATCGACCCCGGCACGTATCATATCTTCCAGCACTTTTTGACTGCTGGAAGCAGGGCCTAAGGTTGCAACTATTTTGGTTCTGCGCAGCATGTATTTCCTATCTGATTATTTACCGGCACGTTGTTCAAGAATTTCCACAGCGGGCAATGTCTTGCCTTCGAGGAATTCCAAAAACGCGCCGCCGGCGGTGGAGATATAAGATACTTTGTCGTAAATATCATATTTCTGAATGGCGGCAATGGTGTCGCCGCCACCTGCCAGCGTAAAGGCTTTGGTATTGGCAATCGCCATCGCTATGGTCTTTGTGCCTTCGCCAAATTGATCGAACTCAAACACACCGACCGGACCGTTCCAAACTACCGTGCCCGCTTTCATAATGATGTCAGCCAATTCCTGTGCAGATTTAGGGCCGATGTCAAAAATCATTTCGTCATCCGCCACATCTTTGGCATCTTTCAAAATTGCCGGCGTATTTTCATTGCCTGGCAAGAAGGGGGCTGCTGTACCGACCACCACGTCAGTCGCAATGGGGATACTTGCGCCGCGTGCTGACATTTTCGCAATCAAGGCTTGTGCGGTTGGAACGAGATCGTTCTCGCACAAAGATTTACCGACAGGATGTCCGGTTGCTTTCAGAAAGGTATTGGCAATGCCGCCGCCCACCACCAACTGCTCGCATTTTTCCGACAAAGATTCCAGCACCGTCAATTTGGTCGAAACTTTAGAGCCGCCAACAATCGCCACCATCGGGCGTGCCGGACTCAACAGAGCTTTAGTCAAGGCTTCCAGTTCCTCGGTCAGCAACACACCCGCCGCCGCGACCGGCGCGAATTTCGCCACGCCATGCGTTGAGGCTTCGGCACGATGCGCCGTACCGAATGCGTCCATCACAAAAATATCGCACAACGCGGCATATTTTTTTGCCAACTCGTCCGTGCTTTTTTTCTCGCCTTTATTGAAACGGCAGTTTTCCAACAACACCAATTCGCCATCAGCAACACTAAAGCCGCCATCGGTCCAATCTTTAATCAGACGTACTGGTTTGCCCAATTTATTGGCAACCGTATCGGCCACTGGCTTGAGCGAATTTTCTTCGGAATACACGCCTTCTTCCGGGCGACCCAAATGTGAAGTGACCATCACTTTTGCACCCGCCTTCAAGGCGAAATTAATAGTCGCCATCGACGCGGTAATGCGCGCGTCGGAAGTTACTTTGCCGTCTTTGACCGGCACGTTCAAATCGGAACGGATCAGGACGCGCTTGCCCTTGAGATCCAAATCGGTCATTTTAATTACAGACATTTTTTACTCCCTTAATGTTGGTCAGTGGTAAGTCGTAAGTGGGAAGCGGGAACAGCGGTGCAGAGGATTTTCCCACTGACCACTATGGCACGCAGTGCCATTCCACTTCCCACTTTCAGCAATTAAGCAATATGACGAACCATGCGCATCAAGTTGCAAGTGTAACCGTACTCGTTATCGTACCAAGCCACGACTTTGACAAAAGTCGGATCCAGCGCGATACCGGCTTCCGCATCAAACACGGAAGGACAAGTGTAACCACGGAAATCTGTGGACACTACTTTCTCATCGGTAAAGCCCAGCACGCCTTTCAACGGACCACTTTCAGACGCGGCCTTCATCACTTTAACGATGTCGGCATAAGTCGTTTCTTTAACCAACTCGCAAGTCAGATCGACCACGGAAACGTCAGATGTTGGCACGCGGAACGCCATGCCAGTCAATTTTTTGTTCAACGCCGGTATCACCACACCCACGGCTTTAGCTGCGCCAGTCGAGGAAGGAATAATGTTTTCCAGAATACCGCGACCACCGCGCCAGTCTTTATTGGACGGACCATCCACGGTTTTTTGTGTTGCCGTTGCCGCATGTACAGTCGTCATCAAACCACGCTTGATACCGAAATTATCGTTCAACACTTTCGCCACTGGCGCGAGCGCGTTGGTCGTGCAAGAAGCGGCAGACACGATGGTTTCGCCTTTGTAAGTGTCATGGTTCACGCCGTACACAAACATCGGTGTGTCATCTTTGCTTGGTGCAGACTGAATCACTTTTTTCGCGCCGGCATTGATGTGCGCCTGGCAGGTATCTTTGGTCAGGAAGAAGCCGGTACATTCGATTACGATGTCCACGCCCACTTCGTTCCATTTCAGATTCGCCGGATCACGCTCAGCCGTCAAACGAATAGATTTGCCATTCACCACCAAGTTGTTGCCGCTCACTGCCACATCGCCATTGAAACGACCATGCACAGAATCGTATTTCAACATGTAAGCCAGATAATCCGGTTCCAGCAAATCGTTAATCGCGACCACTTCGATCTCTGGGAAATCTTTAGTTGCCGCGCGAAACACCATGCGACCGATACGACCAAAGCCGTTAATACCTACGCGAATTGCCATTTTCTTCTCCCTCTGTTAATTAAAAAATCGTCAGCTATTTTTATGCGTGCCGCGATACGTCACGGCACGTTACCTTATGCCAAAACCTTTTTCACAGTTGCGACCACATTGTCAACGGTGAAACCAAAATGCTTGAACAACTCGGGGGCGGGAGCAGATTCGCCAAAGCAATCCATACCGACCACCGCGCCATCCAAACCAACATATTTCCACCAGCCGCCAGTCACACCCGCTTCAACCGCGATGCGTTTCACGCCCTTGGGCAACACGCTGTCTTTGTATGCCTGATCTTGGTTGTCGAACACGTTAGTTGATGGCATGGACACCACGCGCACATTCACGCCTTCAGCCGCCAAAGCAGCTTGCGCCTTAATCGCCAGATCGACTTCCGAACCGGTGGCGATAATCACAGCCTGCGCCTTGCCTGCCGCTTCCGACAGCACGTAAGCACCCTTGCGAATATTGGCGATTTGCGCCTCGTCACGTTTTTGGAATTGCAAGTTTTGACGGCTAAAAATCAAGCTCGAAGGACCGTCTTTGCGTTCAACCGCAGCCACCCATGACACGGCAGATTCAACCGTATCGCAAGGCCGCCAAACTTCCATGTTGGGGATATAACGCAGTGTTGCGGTTTGTTCGACAGGCTGGTGAGTCGGACCATCTTCGCCCAGACCGATGGAGTCATGCGTGTACACAAAAATCACGCGCTGTTTCATCAGTGCCGCCATACGCAGCGCATTGCGAGCGTATTCGGAGAACATCAGGAACGTGCCGCCGAACGGCAGCAAACCGCCGTGCAAAGCCATGCCGTTCATAATGTGCGACATGCCGAATTCGCGCACGCCGTAGCTGATGTAGTTACCCGTTGATTTGCCTTTAACATGTTTGCAACCGACCCAGTTGGTCAAGTTGGAACCCGTCAAGTCAGCCGAGCCGCCCAAGAATTCTGGCAGTGCGGGTTGCAAGGCATTGATTGCGTTTTGTGACGCTTTACGGGTCGCGATGGTCTCGCCTTTGGTGTTGATTTCCGCAACCACTTTCGCTGCATGAGCAGCCCAGTTTGCGGATAATTCACCTTTGCTGCGACGCACAAATTCAGCCGCCTCTGTTGGGAAAGCCGCTTGGTAGGCAGCGAATTTTTTATTCCATTCCGCTTCCCATGCCGCGCCTTTTTCTTTGGCATCCCATGCTTTATAAACATGCGCCGGGATTTCAAACGGCGGGTAATTCCAACCGATGTGCGCGCGGGTCGCCGCCACTTCAGCATCACCCAAGGCCGCGCCATGCACATCATGGCTGTCGGCTTTGTTGGGCGAGCCCATACCGATAATAGTTTTGCAGCAAATCAAACTCGGCTTATCGGTCACCAATTTAGCCGCTTGAATCGCCGCTTCGATGGCTTCACTATCGTGACCTTGCACATTGGCAATAACGTGCCAGCCATAAGCCTCAAAACGCTTTGCGGTGTCATCGGTAAACCAACCGTTGGTATGGCCATCGATAGAGATTTCATTGTCATCCCAGAATGCGGTCAACTTGCCCAGACCCCATGTGCCCGCCAGCGCGCAGGCTTCGTGCGAAATACCTTCCATCATGCAACCGTCGCCCATGAACACGTAGGTGTTGTGATTGACGATTTCGTGACCCGGCTTGTTAAATTCAGCCGCCAACAATTTTTCTGCCATCGCCATACCGACCGCGTTGGTGATGCCCTGACCCAGCGGGCCGGTGGTGGTTTCTACGCCAGCGGTGTAGCCGTATTCAGGATGTCCCGGAGTTTTGGAATGCATCTGGCGGAAACGCTTCAACTCGTCCATGGGCAAGTCGTAGCCGGTCAAATGCAGCAGCGCGTAAATCAACATCGAACCATGTCCGTTGGATTGCACGAAACGATCACGATCCGCCCACTTGGGGTTGGTCGGATTGTGGCGCATATGGCGATTCCACAATACGTCGGCAATCTCCGCCATACCCATAGGCGCGCCCGGATGACCGGAGTTCGCTTTTTGTACGGCATCCACCGCCAGCATACGAATCGCGCCGGTGATGTCATTGAATTTTGGTGGGGTGATACTACGTGCAGCTGACATACTTTCTTCCTCCTAGACATCCCATTGGGACGGGTTACATTTTAAAGCTTATGAAAGAGGTCAATTATGCCGCAGCCCAATGCTTAGGGCAACTGCCCCATTATTATTGGCCTGCAAGGCATTTACTAATGGTTTTCCACATGAACTCGTTTGGTTAATTTGATGCCAAGCTGTTTTAATTTTCGATACAAGTGAGTGCGCTCAACACCTATTTTTTCGGCGACACGGGTGATATTTTCATCTTCTTTTTGCAAATGATATTGGAAATAAATCGAATCAAAATAATCGCGCGCCTGACGTAATGGCAAATCCAACGGCAATGAATATTGTTGTTCCACTCCCGCAATTTCCACCGTCAAATTGCTCGCAGTGTCTTGCGCCGCACCGGTAACATGCACCACTTCCGTATTGATCGCACGCGCCACGGTCGTCAGCAACTTTTGCAAGCTAATCGGTTTTTCTAGGAAATCTACCGCACCGATACGCGTTGCCTCGACAGCCGTTTCCACCGTGCCGTGCCCGGACATCATCACCACGGGCATAGTCAGCAAATCTTGCCCCGCCCATTCCTTCAGCAACACAACCCCGTCCGTATCCGGCATCCAAATGTCCAGCAGAACCAAATCTGGTTCTTGGGCGTTTCGATAAGCGCGCGCTTGCTCGGCATTTTCCGCAAGATCGACTTGATAGCCCTCATCAAACAAAATTTCCGCCAGTAATTCGCGTATGCCGATTTCATCATCCACTACTAAAATTCGTTTGGTTGTCATTGCACACTCCCTGCGATGGGCAAATAAACAGCGACGGATGCGCCGCTATCTTGTCCGTTTTCAATATCAATATGGCCGTTATGTTCTTCGACTATTTTTTTCACGATAGCCAAGCCCAATCCCGTTCCTTTGGTCTTGGTGGTCATGTAAGGCTCAAAGGCTTTTGCGAGTGCGTTAAGCTCAAAGCCAGTGCCATTGTCTATGACACGCAACACAATCTGCTCCGCAAGATTGAACGTCCTAATCGTGATAACCGGATGCGGCGCATCCATCAACGCGTCTTGTGCGTTTTGCAATAAGTTATGCATGACTTGGCGCAAACGGGTCGCATCACCGTTCACGATGACATTACTCGCTTGTAGATCCAATACAATCTCCGCCGCATTCGCCTCATACAAGGAAAGTACCTCGTGTATCAACTCGTGAAAATCCAATGGAACCAGTTTCAATACCGGGCCGCGCGCATAGTTTGCAAAGTCGCTCACCATGTTTTTCATCGCCCCGACCTGATTGACAATGGTCTGTGTGGCGCGCTGCAAAAACTCCGCGTCTGCGCCTTCCAAGCGCGAGGTCAATTTATGCTGCAATCTTTCTGCGGACAGCTGTATCGGGGTGAGCGGATTCTTGATTTCATGCGCCAGCCGTCTGGCGACTTCACCCCAAGCTGCCTGCCGCTCTGCCTGAAGCAAATGGCTGATGTCATCGAACACCACGACATACCCCCCGCCCGAGGCCTTGGGCAATTCGGTTCCGCGCATCAATAAAATTTGATTGCCATGTTTGCTTAGCCGTTGGATTTGCCGTTGCCATTCGCCACTCGGCGTTTCGTGAAACGCGTCTTTTACCGTTCGACAAAACGATTGCAGCAAAACAAATTTTTCGGATAGTTGAACAAGCGACGCGCGCTGCATTTCCTGCAAGGGGACAGCCAATATTTGTGCCGCACTGGTATTGACCGAGCGCACCCTAAATTCTTCGTCCAATCCAATCACACCGGAAGAAAGATGGGTCAGCACACTTTCCAAATATCCTTTGGCTGCCTCCACTTGATGCTGTTGTAATTCGCTCGCTGTTTTCGCGTCCAACAATTGCCGCGTCATCTGGTTGAACAAGCCGGTCAGCGCGCCCAGCTCGTCACTGCTGCGTATCGGATATTGCCCGGTGAAATTTCCCTGCGCCACCGCTCGCGTACCTTCGGCTAGCGACTCCAACGACGACCCCAATTTTTCGCTGATAAAAAATCCCGCAGAAACCGCCGTCAATAACACCACCAATAGCGACAAAGTCAGCGTGATCCCATACAGGCGTTTTAAGCCCAAGCGAGACAACACCAGCTCTTGATAATCACGATAAACGGACTGCACCGCTTCCGCATCCGCTTGTATTTGTTGCGCGACAGGCTGGGTAAATTCCACCACAAATCCGGGTGCGCCAACCGCGTTGCGTTTGACCAAGGCCAGCGATCTTAAAATCAGCCCTTTACCGGCGGTGCTGTCGATGACAGAGTAGCTGCCTTTTTGCAGGGTTTCCTGCAAAATATTTTCCTCCAGTACCGCCGGAACGACACCCTTCACGCTGGCGGAGAAAAACAAGGGCTTACCGCTCGCCGAAAAAATTGTCGCCTCCTGTGCCGTGCCTTCTTCTATCAGCCGTTGAAGATCATGCTCGTATTGCGACGGTGATTTTTCGGTCAGTAACAGCGCGATGAATTGCGTTTTTTTACTCAATTCTTTAAGGCTGTTATCCAACTCATTCTTGCCCAGATTCAAACCGCCCTCAAGTGCTTTTTCCACACGGACATCGAACCAGGACTCAATACTCTTGCCCAGAAAATCGACGGAAACAGCATAAATCAAAATGCCCGGTATTACCCCGATTCCAACAAAGAAAAGTGTGAGGCGCAAAGTCAGCCGCACACCAAAAACTTTGCGGTTTATTTTCTGGCGCAACTTCCAAAACTGAAATGCCACGAGTATCGTCAAAGCGACAGCCAATGAACCCGTCAGCACCAGCACGCCATAATAATTCGCGGAGAACAAGTCGGTATTGGTATTGCCGCTGGAAAGCAAATACAGCAGGACACTTCCGGCCAATACGCTCAAGAGAATAATGTATCTCACCGCGCACCCTCGCCTGATTTTTGTTGCCGCGATTCAATCTCGACAGGATCAATCACCCAACGATACCATTCCGAATCCAGATTCCAATCTTTGCCGGTCAGCGCATTCACCTGTAGCAGTTTTGGTAATTGGCTGACATCCAAACGCAAACGCGTTCCGGCCAGATAGGTTCCTTTTTTGGCGAGCAATTCCGCCGGAACGATGGATGAGATTTGTCTTTGCAAAACCGCCAACGCCTCATCCAAAGTGGCAAAACTTTGAAACAAAGAGCCGCGAGAAATGCGGTACTGCCTAGTCAGCACATTGTAGTAAAGCTTGGTGCTTTGTTCACTGGCGGCGACCTGTTCATCGAACCAGTACCAGCGCGAGCGGGTAAGCGTGAATTCACTGACAAAATAAATCGTCACGCCATGCGAAAGTGCCTGTTGGACACTGGAATTCAAACTAATCTCAAAATCAGTTTTGAGTTGATAACCGTCCTCGCTTAATCGGACATCTGTTTTAGTGACCGCAATTCCGTCGGCATAGGCTGACGCGGACAATATGCCCAGCAAAAGCATCAGACTGAACAGGAAAAACTTAAGCGTTTTTTTGTAGTAGCGCATAAAAAAATCCGTCGTGCCATTCATCCGGCAACATCTGTCCATGACTCCCATCGGGCAAAGTGATAACTTGCCTACGCGCATTATTTTGCATCGCCAAAAACTGCGCGACAACTTCTTCATTCTCCTGTTTGAAAACCGAACAAGTCGCGTACAGTAGTTTCCCGCCCGTTTTTAGCAAAGGCCATAATGCGCTCAATATCGTCAATTGTTGCCGGGCAAAATGAGCAATATCCTCGCGTCTGCGCAACCATTTGATGTCAGGATGGCGGCGCACTACGCCGGATGCCGAACAAGGAACATCCGCCAGTATCCGATCAAAAACTTGTCCATCCCACCACGCCGATGGACTCGCGGCATCTCCCACGATGAGTTGGGCTTGCAGCGACAAACGCTGCAAGTTTTCTGCCACACGCCGCAAGCGTTTTGCATCTTTATCGACCGCCACCATTGCCACTTGCGCAAGTTCCAAAACATGCGCAGTCTTGCCGCCGGGTGCGGCACACGCATCCAACACGCGCATATCTTGTTGCACATCCAACAAAGTCGCCGCATATTGCGCGCCCGCATCTTGCACTGAAATATGTCCGGCAAAAAATCCGGGCAGTTTGTCCACGTTGACAGGTTTTTCCAACCGCAAAGCATCCGGCGCGATGATGGTCGCGACCATATTTTGTTCAGCCAATGCTGCTTGATATTCCGCCGTTGTTCCCCAGCGTTTATTCACGCGCAATGTCATGGGCGGGTGAGTGTTGCCGGCTTGAAGAATCGGAGTCGCCGCCGCCACACCGTACTGCGCATTCAGCTCGGTTATCCACCATAAAGGGTGATTGAATTTGGCCTCGCGATGGCTCGCCACCTGCTCTAACAGTTCGCCGCGTTGACGTAAAAAATTACGCAGAATTGCGTTCACCAGACTACCCACTTGCGGCTGCAAAGTTTGAGCGGCGCGCACCGCCTGATCGACCACGGTGTGCTGAGTGGCCTTGCTGTACTGCAACTGATACAAGGCGACCAAAAGCAAATAGCCGATACGATCATCCTCAAGTTGTTTGTGCAGCAAGGCTTCAAGCACAGCTTTCAACTGCCCATAAAATCGCAAAGTGCCATAACTCAAATCTTGTACCGCTCCGCGTTGCGCCGGTTGCCAAGCCACTTTTGCGTTTAACTTTTCCTCTATTGCCTGATTCAAATTGCGCCCCTGCACCAGGACTTGGCTGACGATTTGGCTTGCGGTTAACTGGACTGTTTGCATATAAATTTACCGCAGCACATCGCCGACTTTGATCGGCATGGCTTGTAAAAATTGTGCTGAAGGTTGAGCTTTTCCGCCCGGACGCTGCAATATTTCTAATCGCAATGCGCCCGTTCCACATGCGACCACAATGCCTTGTTTGCCGATTTCAAGCACTTCGCCGGGAGCGCCTCTTCCCTCTTGCAAACTGGCTTGCCAGACTTTTATTTGCTGTTGCCCGCAACTAAAATTCGACAAGGGAAACGGATTAAATGCGCGCACGGTTTGCTCAATAGTCAAAGCTGATAATTGCCAATTTATCGGTGCTTCGTTCTTCATCAGCTTGGCCGCATAAGTGGCGGCCTGATTGTCTTGTGCTTCGGCAGAAATCCCAAGCGACAACTGCCGCAAGACTTGCAAGATCATGCCCGCACCTATATGGGCGAGCTTGTCATGCAACGAGGCCGCCGTGTCTGCGGGGTCGATGGCGCAAGCCTCACTCAACAACATCGCACCCGTATCCAAACCTTGATCCATTTGCATAATGGTGATGCCCGTGAGTTTGTCGCCCGCTTGAATTGCCCGCTGTATCGGTGCCGCACCGCGCCAGCGCGGCAATAGCGAAGCATGAATATTCAAACAGCCATAACGCGGCATCTCCAGCACCGCTTTGGGCAAGATTAAACCGTAGGCCGCGACCACCATCACATCCGCAGCCAATTCAGCAAGTTCGGCTTGAACTTCCGGTGTTTTTAATGTGTTTGGCTGCAACACTTTTATGCCGTGTTGCAATGCCAATTGCTTTACGGGACTCGCCATCAACTGCATCCCTCGGCCTGAGGGACGATCGGGTTGCGTCAACACAGCCACAACTGTGTGTTCGGTCAAAATCGCGGCAAGTGCCTCGGCAGCAAATTGCGGGGTTCCGGCAAAAATAATATTCACGTGGATTTTCTATTCATAATGTTTCTCGTTGCCGCTTTTTTAACTTTGAACGTATACGCGCTTGTTTAAGTTGCGACAAATATTCGACAAAAACTTTGCCGTGCAAATGATCTATTTCGTGTTGTATGCAGACCGCCAAAAAACCTTCCGCTTCTAACGTAAACGCCTGTCCCTGTTGGTCAAGTGCTTGCACGGTGATTTTTTCGTTACGCTGCACATTTTCATAAATTCCCGGAACTGACAAACATCCTTCTTCATACTCATCCATCCCACTGCTGGCGACAATCTTCGGATTGATGAACACCCGAAGTTGGTCGTGGTTCTCCGATATGTCCGCAATGAATATCTGTTCATGCACATCCACTTGAGTCGCCGCCAATCCCACACCCGGCGCAGCGTACATGGTTTCCGCCATGTCCCGAATCAATTGACGTGTCGCTTCTGTTACCCGAACAACGGGCTTGGCGGTTTTATGCAGACGCTGATCGGGGTAATGTAAAATTTTCAGTAACGCCATACGAATTCCATAAATGCTTGCTAATTTAGATGACTAGATGCAGAATTTAATGCAACGCAAGAAGTTTTGCGTCCCTTATTTACTCTGCTGGGGTTTCCTATGCGCAAGATTATATCGCTGATTTGTTTTTTACTTCCCGTTTTGGCATATGCCGATGTTGTTCAAATCAGGCCGGATGCTCCCGATCGGCATGTGGTCGTTAAAGGCGACACCTTGTGGGACATCTCCGCCATGTTTTTCAAAGACCCCTGGAAATGGCCCAGCATCTGGAATCTGAATAAGGACACGATCAAAGATCCTCATTGGATTTATCCCGGTGACGTGGTTTTTTTAGACAGGGCTACCGGCACTTTGTCTGTCAATGGCAATGTCGAACCCACTGCCAATGGCATAGAAAAATATGAACCTCACGTGCGCTATAGCCTCAGTCAACATGGCGCAATTGCCAGCATTCCCTACAAGGATTTGCACTCATTCCTGTCTCAACCTCTCGTGGTTGAGGAAGACACTTTAGCCTCCGCGCCAAAATTGATTGCACTGGAAGAAGGGCGCGTGATACTGGGCGATAATCAGCTCGCATACGCAAGCAACTTACCCGCCGACCAAGGTACCAAATGGCAGGCTTATAGACCCGGAAAACTGTTTGTTGACCCATACACAGGTGAAACACTGGGGCGCGAAGCGGTGTATTTGGGTGACGTTGAGGCAACCAAATTTGCCCAAGTCAGCACGGTGATTGCGAGAAAAACTATCTTGGAAATCAATCCCGGTGATCGCCTCGCCAAAGCCACATCCGAAGCGGCGGACAACTATCTGCCGCGCGTCCCACCCAACAACATAAAAGCCAGCATTATCTCGATTTATGGTGGCGTTTCCCAAGCCGGTCAAAACTCTGTGGTGACGCTAAACAAGGGCGCGCGTGACGGCTTGGAGAATGGTCATGTACTGGCCCTTTACAGCAAAGGAATCGTCACCAAAAATGATGGGGACGAATATACCTTGCCCGATGAGCAATATGGCTTGATCTTTATTTTCAGGGTCTTTAACAAAGTCTCATATGGTCTGGTCATGAATACAAAGCTCCCTGTGCAGTTATTGGATATCGCGCAAGTTCCCCAGTAATGTCCGATGTTAGTTCGCTCAAGGCTTGGCTGGCACTAAGTCTGACTCGCGGCTTGAGCGGAAGCAATGCCCGGCTTTTACTTAAAGAATTTGGCTCTCCCGAAGCGGTTTTTTCCGCTTCATCGCTTGCTCTGAAACCGTATCTAAAAACCGACCTAATCGGCGCAATCAACAAAGGCATCCCAGACGATGTGGTCACGCCAGTACTTGCGTGGCTGGAAGATAACAACAATCACATTGTCACTCTAGCCGACGAAGAATATCCGCAAGCCTTATTAAACATCGACGATCCGCCCCTTCTGCTGTATGTAAAAGGCAGGCTTGAACTGCTCAATCAAACCGCGCTGTCGGTAGTGGGCAGCCGTCATGCCACTCCCCAAGGAATCAAAAATGCCGAGGCATTTTCCGAAGCTTTGAGCCATGCGGGATTTTGCATCATCAGCGGCTTGGCTCACGGCATAGATGCGGCAGCACATCGTGGCGGGTTAAACGGGCGCGGCGGCAGCCTTGCGGTCATAGGCACAGGTTTAGATAAAGTTTATCCCGCCGCGAATCGTGATTTGGCGCATACGCTGGCCAGAACAGGCGCAATGATTTCCGAGTTCCCCCTCGGCACGCCGCCTATTGCTTCAAATTTCCCGCGCCGCAATCGCATCATTAGCGGCATGAGTTATGGTTGTTTGGTGGTTGAAGCGTCACTACAAAGCGGCTCTCTTATCACCGCGCGTCTTGCTATGGAACAGGGCAGAGATGTGTTTGCTATTCCGGGATCTATACATTCACCGCAAAGCAAAGGTTGCCACGCGCTCATCAAACAAGGAGCCAAACTAGTCGAGTCAGCACGCGATGTAATCGAAGAGTTTGGCGGCTTACTTACTATCGCACCGCTTGAAACAACAGAGCAGGAAGCTGCCCCCGCGCTGCTTGATTATTTAGGCTACGATCCTATTGATATTGACACACTGAGCAATCGTAGCAACTTGACGGTCAGCCAGCTATCCGCCATGCTACTAACGCTGGAATTGGAAGGAAGGGTATGTACCCTGCCCGGCGGCTTGTACCAACGACTGATCTGACACCCCATATATGTTTGAAATCCTGATGTATTTATTTGAAAGCTATTTTGATGCGGGAAGCTATCCCGAGCCTGATAAATTATCTCGCAAACTTTCTGCCGCAGGCTTCGAGGGCGAGGAGATTAGCGAGGCGTTGTCATGGCTTTCCGCATTGCAACAACAAAATCCCGACAACTACCCGGAGAAAATCGAGCATATCGGGATACGCCATTTCGCTCCTGTAGAAATAAATGCCATCAGTTTTGACGCGCGCCAGTTCTTGGTTTTCACACACCAGCAACAGATGATTTCAACCGTTGAGCGCGAAATGATTATTGATCGAGTGATTGCGTTGCAACAAAACAATTTGGGCTTGGACAAACTCAAGCTCATCATGTTGATGGTATTGTGGAATCGACACAAAGATCTAGACGCGCTTCTCATTGAAGAGTTACTCACCCCGCTGCATTCTAAGCAATTACACTAAACGGCTCGCATGGCAACCAATCTCCTAATCGTAGAATCCCCGGCCAAGGCCAAAACCCTGAAAAAGTATTTGGGCAAGGATTATGAAGTTCTCGCTTCTTACGGTCACGTTCGCGACCTCGTACCCAAATCCGGCGCGGTCGATACTGACCATGATTTTGCGATGAACTACGAAACCATCGCGCGCAACAGCAAACATGTGGACGCGATTGCCAAAGCTGCCGCGACCGCTGACAACATCTTGCTGGCACCCGATCCTGACCGCGAAGGGGAGGCGATTGCTTGGCACATTTCCGAGCTACTCAAAGCCAAGCGCGGGCTCAAAAACAAGAATATGAAGCGCGTGGTTTTCTACGAAATCACCCAGTCTGCGGTAAAGGAAGCGGTCGCTCACCCTCGTGAAATCGCCATGCCGCTGGTAAATGCGCAACAAGCCCGACGCGCGCTTGATTATTTGGTTGGCTTCAATCTTTCACCTTTGCTGTGGCGCAAAATTCGCCCGGGATTGTCAGCCGGCCGGGTGCAGAGTCCGGCACTGCGCATGATAGTCGAGCGCGAATTGGAAATCGAAGCGTTCCGCAGCCAAGAATATTGGTCTGTACATTTGGACAGTCAAAAAAACCATATCCCGTTTACTGCCAAACTCTTCCAATATCAGGGCAAAAAACTGGAGCAACTTACCATCGGTAGCCAGCATGAATACGATGCGATTCATGCAAAAATCAGTGCCGCGAAATTGCCACCCAAAGTTGTTCGCGTTGAAAAGAAAGCCAAGCAACGCTACGCCGCCGCGCCTTTTACCACTTCGACTTTGCAACAGGAAGCCGTGCGCAAATTGGGCATGACTTCGGATCGCACCATGCGCACTGCTCAGACGCTGTACGAGGGTGTCGACATCGGCGGCCAGACCATAGGCTTGATTTCCTATATGCGTACCGACTCGGTCACACTGGCAAAAGAAGCGGTGGAAGAAATCCGCACGTACATCAGCGATAATTTTTCCAGCGACTATCTGCCTAGCAAACAACCAGTCTACAAAAGCAAAACCAAAAATGCGCAGGAGTCACACGAGGCGATACGCCCCACTTCAATTTTGCGCACGCCAGACAGTATTCGATCACACCTGACTGCCGATCAAGCACGACTTTACGAAATGATTTGGAAGCGCACACTTGCATGTCAAATGTCGCCGGCGCGATATGACACCGTGAGTGCCGACATTCGCTTGGGTGGTGACGACACATTGTTCCGCGCCACCGGCCAAACCCTGGTTTTCCCCGGCTTCATCGGCGTGTATATGGAAGATGTCGATGACGCGGAAGAAGAGGAGGGCGCCAAACTTCCGCCGCTGGTCGAAGGCGATACGCTGCCCGCGGATAAACTTTATGGCGAGCAGCATTTCACTCAACCGCCGCCGCGCTACTCCGAAGCGAGCTTGGTCAAATCTTTGGAAGAATACGGTATTGGTCGTCCCTCCACCTACGCGACCATCATTTCCACTTTGCAAGCGCGCGAATACGCGACACTGGACAAAAAACGCTTTGTTCCAACCGACGTGGGCCGGGTCGTCACCAAATTTTTGACCGAGCATTTCACGCGTTATGTCGACTACAGTTTCACCGCCAATTTGGAAGATGAGTTGGATGAAATATCCGAAGGCAAGCGTGATTGGATTCCTGTTCTACACTCGTTCTGGACGGGATTTTCCGGTCTGATTAAAGATAAGACCAACATCGACCGCCCGGTGGAATTGCTTGATGAAGCCTGCCCGGAATGCGGCAAACCGCTAGCCAAAAAACTCAGTCGCTATGGCAGTTTCATCAGCTGCACCGACTACCCGACGTGCAAATACAAACGCAGTTTGAGTGGCGAAACGGCTGACGATCCGTCAGCCAGGATCGAGCTCGGTTCTCATCCCGAAACTCAACAAGCTGTTCTGCTATTGCGCGGTCCGTATGGGCAATATGTGCAACTTGGCGAAGTTATCGAAGGCGAAAAAACCAAGCCCAAGCGCGTTTCCTGGCCCAAGGAAATGCCCGCCGAGGAAGCCAATCTGGCCAGTGCGTTGAAATTACTTTCGCTGCCGCGCGATTTGGGTTTGCACCCGGAAACAAACAAAAAAGTAATCGTGAACATCGGGCGTTTCGGCCCCTACATCGGTCACGATGGCAAGTTCAAATCGATTCCCCGCAGCGATAGCATTTTTGATGTCGGGCTCGATAGAGCCGTGGAGTTGTTGGCACAAGCGCGCGATAACAACACCGTGCTGCGCGTATTGGGCGATCATCCGGATGACAAAGCCAGCGTCGAAATCTGTAGCGGTCGATATGGCCCGTATGCCCGCCACGGCAAGGTCAATGCCACGCTACCCAAAGATATTTCACCCGATGAAATCACGCTCGAGGAAGCATTAGAATTGATAGCCGCAAAAGCCGCAAAAGGTGACACTGGAAAAAGCAAACCCGTTAAAAAAACCACCACCAAAAAAACGACCGCATCCGGCAAAAAAACCACGGTGAGCAAGGCTAAAAAAACCACCAAAACCACAGTCAAAAAAACAAGCAAGAAAGCCGCTTGATATACGAAGAATGGGAATAGCGGCTCAATGTTGCGCGCTGGTATCAAACAACATTTCCAGGCGAAATGTCAGTGCGGGACTGGGCAAATAGTTTCTAGCTTGCGGATAATGCATCTGCGGACTGATTTCAAGAAACATCCATTTTTGATGCAAACGTTGGCGATACAGCACCAACAGCACGTAGTCGGTCGCGTGAAACTGCGGCTGGCTCGCGCCTACCACACTGGCCTGATACAGCAAAGCCCTGCGCTCATCGAGTGTGTGATAGACAGAAATGTCCTGACTCAAATCAAAATTTTGTTTGTCATGTAACCAGGTGGCATTGCTGGTGGCACGAAACACCACCGGCTCGCTCAGCGCATGCTCCACATAAAGCTGCGAGCTTGCTCCCACGCCCAGCGTATTAAACCAGAACGGGCTTTCGGCGAATTTAATCCGCCATTTTTCAAACGAGGGAGCATAACTGGCTCGCGCCCGTGCGAAAGGGGTTGAACTCAAACCCTGAAATTTCAAACCGCCATCGGTACTAAAAAACCATTGCTCGTGCTGCGTTTGCTCATAGCGCATACCTGCGGCATAACTGCCAGGCGCGGCAACATCGGAAAACGGTGTGGTGATAACCGGTGGCGGATCTCCGCTGGGATTTTTATCCGGATCGCTTTCCAGCAGTAAATGTAAACGCTTTTCGGTATTGGGTAATTGCACTTTGGTTCTGCCCGCCAATACAAACCGCCGATCACTTCCGTAGCCTATCACTCTGGCAAGATCGAGTTGCAAGACGCTCTGATTACCTTCCTGGAAATTTAGATTGTCACCAAAAAACCGGTCTATATCGCTGACCATGCCGACAAATTTTTTGGCAAGGTATTCATGCGGCTCATCCAAAACACTGAAGTCATCGGCTGGCAACGCAGCCGCTGTTTGAGGCACATCAGAAGCAGCTTGAGTCTCCGCCAGCCGGGGTTGAACCGACGCAGGCGTTTCGGTGGCGGGTGCTTGATCGCTTTGCGCAGCCGCGACAGCCGGCAAAAAGAATGCGCACAATAAAATTGCCGCCTGCTTATACATCAGCCGCTATCTTTGAGTCGCAACGCGACTTGATAAAGTTCGTTGCGTCCCGCGCCGCTGATTTGCGTGGCAAGTTGCACGGCTTGCTTGAGCGGCAATTCGGCGAGCAATAATTTCAAGACGCGTTCGGTTTCCGGCGACAGTCCCGCTGCCGGTGTCGCGCCGGAAACCAGCACCACAAATTCGCCGCGTTGCTGGTTGTTATCGGATAATAACCAGGCTTCCGCCGCGCTCAATTTACACGAGTGTATGGTCTCAAAAAGTTTGGTAATTTCGCGTGCCAACACAATCTGCCGTTCACCACCCAACACCGCGCACAAATCGTTCACGCACTCCAGAATGCGATGCGGAGCTTCATAAAAAACCAGCGTGTACGGATGCTCTTGCAGCGTTTGTAAGACTGCACAGCGCGCGGCGGATTTGTTCGGCAAGAATCCATAAAATAAAAAATGCTCATCGTTCAAACCGGCGGCGGAAAGTGCCGCAACTGCCGCGCTCGCACCGGGTATCGGGATGACGCGCAAGCCCGCCGCCAACACTGCTTGCACCAACAACGCACCGGGGTCGCTGACCGCCGGTGTGCCAGCATCGCTGACGAAAGCCACGCTCAAACCGGCTTGCAGTTGCGCGATAATTTTGTCCGCCGCGCCGCGCTCGTTATGCTGGTGTACCGCGATGAGTTGTTTGGCGCGTATCGTGTGGTGACTGAGCAAATGCGCGGTGTTGCGCGTGTCTTCGGCGGCAACCACATCCGCGTTCGCCAATATTTCCAAGGCGCGCAAGGTGATGTCGCGTAGATTTCCTATCGGCGTGGCAACTACATATAATGCGGATTCTAATTTTTGCGGATGATCGTGATGCAACGTGTGCTCCTCTTGCTTTCAATTTTGTTCGCACTATACGCCAGTAGCAACGCCTTATCCGCAGCGGCTGCGCCGGAATCAACAGCGGGTGGTGCGCCCATGACGATTCCATTGCAAAATATTCCTGTCGAACCGAAAAATCCCGCCTCCGCTCCGATGGTGGTCAAGCCTGTCGAAGTTGCTGCTTCACTCGAAGAACACGACATTGTGGTGAACCCAAACGCGATTCCCAACATCGCGTTGTTGTTACCCTTGGAAGATAAAATCTTTGGCGAGTCGGCGCAAGCCGTGCAAGCGGGATTCATGGCGGCAGCCAGTTTGAATCCGCAAGGTTTGATGGTGCAGGTATACGGTAATTATGATGAGACTCGCGGTGTGAGTGCCGCGTATCGTAAAGCCGTCGTCAACGGCGCAAAAATAGTCGTGGGCCCGCTCACTCGCAAAGGCGTAAGCACGCTTGCCACTGAACAAAATATTCCCGTACCCGTGCTCGCCTTAAACGTGGTCGATGCCAATCCGTCCGAGCGATTATATTTTTTCGGCATGTCGGTCGATGCCGAAGCCAGAACCGTTGCGACACTTGCCGCGCAACAAAATCTGCGCAAAGCCATCGTCATCACAAGTGCCTCACCTTTGGCGCAACGTATGCAATTTTCGTTCGAGGAAGCCTGGAGCAAATTGGGGCGCAGCATTATTCGCGAGATCGAGTTCAAAGAAGATGTCGCGGTGTTATCCAATTTGAATTACGAACCGGACACACTCGTTTTTCTCGCCACCGATGCGCAAATGGCTCATCAGATACGCCCGTTTCTGCCAAACAAAATGGCGGTTTTTTCCACCTCGCAGATTTTTGCCGGCAATGAAGATGTCTTGGTCAATTATGATCTGGGCGGTATTCGTTTCGTCGATATGCCCTGGTTGTTGCAGCCCGATCATCCGTCTGTCATCGCCTACCCGCATTCAACTGCGCCGTTAAGCACCGATCAGGAACGCCTTTACGCGCTGGGCATAGACGCGTATCGACTGGCGCAATTGATGCTCGTCCGTGCGCCGGTGGACGGACTCGCGCTGGATGGGGTGAGCGGTAAAATAAAATTGGATCAACATGTCTTTCAGCGTACCGCCGTGCCGGGCATATTCAATCAAGGTCGCGCGCAATCGATAGATGCCGTGACTCCCTCCGCGATCCAGATGTTCCCCGATCAATTCAAAACCAAGCCATGACCAGCAAAGGCGCGCAAGCCGAACAACAGGCCGCACACTATTTGCAGCAGCACGGTTTGAAATTGCTCGCGCAAAATTATCGCTGCCGTATGGGCGAGATCGACCTGATTATGCAAGACTATGACACGCTGGTGTTTGTCGAAGTGCGGCTGCGCAGCAATCCCACCTTCGGCGGCGCGGCGGCCAGCATAGATAGCCGCAAGCAACAGCGCATTATTCGCACCGCCCAACATTATCTCACCAGCTTGCCGCATATCCCGCGTTGCCGCTTCGATGCGGTGTTGATGGAGGATGCCGAGGGCAAGTCGGTGCAATGGTTGAAGAATGCTTTTGCGGCTTGATTCGGTTAATATCCGCTCCTGAATTTTTAGAGCTTGTTCATTATGGAAATCAAAAAACGCATCATTCAACACTTCAAAGACAGCGCGGACTTGAAGCTGCGCGTCATGGATAAATTGTCCGCTCCGATTGAGCAGGGTGCGCAAGTGTTTTTCGACTGCGTCGCCAATGACGGCAAAATTTTAGTGTGTGGCAATGGCGGCTCCGCTGCCGATGCGCAACACTTTGCCGCCGAACTTATCAATCGTTTCGAGAAGGAACGTCCGGGCTTGGCCTGCGTCGCGCTGACTACCGACAGCTCCGTGCTGACTTCCATAGGCAACGATTACGATTACAACTTGGTTTTTTCCAAACAAGTGCGCGCACTCGGTTTACCCGGCGACAGTTTGCTGGCGATTTCGACCAGCGGCAATTCACCCAATGTGGTTGCCGCGATACAAGCGGCGCATGAACGCGACATGCGCGTCATCGCCTTGACCGGGCGCGACGGCGGCGCGATGGCAGCATCGCTGCGCCCCGATGATGTGCTGATTTGCGTCGATGCGAAAAGTACCGCGCGCATCCAAGAAGTGCATCTGGTGTGTTTGCATTGTTTGTGCGACATCATCGATTTTCATTTGTTGGGCGAGTAAATGTATCCCCTGCCGAACTTTGAAGCGAAGTTTTGCAACACACAAAATCTCGCCGCGCAACTCGCCAAACTGCCCCGCCCGCTGGTGTTCACCAATGGTTGTTTCGATGTGTTGCATCGCGGTCACGTCACTTATTTGGCACAAGCTAGAGCACTCGGCGCATCGTTAATTGTTGGCGTGAATAGCGACGCATCGGTGAAACGACAAGGCAAAGGCGACGACAGACCCATCAATGCTGAGCAAGATCGCATGGCAGTGTTAGCCGCGCTGGAGTCCGTCAGTTTGGTGATGCAATTCGATGAAGACACGCCGCTAAATCTGGTGTTGGCATGTCAGCCCGATGTGCTGGTCAAAGGCGGCGACTGGAAGCCGGAAAATATCGTCGGCAGCAAAGAAGTTTTGGCGCGCGGCGGTACGGTACACAGCATTCCGTTTTTGCATGAACGCTCCACCACCGCGCTGCTGAAAAAAATCCGTAGTCTTTAGGAAAAATAAACTCCTCAGTCCATATTCTTACGTTTTTCTTCAGGCAACCTAATTTAATAAGCTGGCACATAGTTAAACCACCACCGCAACTGCACGTCTTGAATAACGGACCGATGTGGTGCCAGCAACCATTTGGTTCTCTCGCCGGATTTAAAAATTATGGTTGCCTCTACTGTTACAACAGGTAAACCCTCATCCCAAAAAATATGTCTCATGGTTGAGCCTTGCTCGGAATGTAAAACAGAGTTGAGGTAACTTTGTACCTCTTGAATATTTTTAAATCGCTTGTTGTCGTAGTAGCGCACTTGGATGAGATGAATATCATCGGTTTTGATAACGTTTTTCAACGGGCCATAATCCTTACC
>JBAVPP010000229.1:0-9732 GCA_049693175.1 Gallionella sp.
TGATCGGCATTCAGCGTGAAGGCTTGCACCACACTGTCGGGCAGCATGGTGATTTTTTGTCCCGGCATATACACGGTGGATAATCGTCCGGCGGCGATGGCATCGCCCGCCGAATCGCGCGGCAAACCCAGTGCGGGTGCGGCGATATGCACGCCTATACGCCAATGTCCGTTGGCTAATTTTTCCACCGAAAACGCATCGTCTATTTCGGTGGTGCTGGCATCGTCTATGCTGAAAGCTTGCGCACTGGCCAATGGCAATTCCACCCAAGCTGAAATCTCCACCGGCGGAAAATCCGTGCCCTTGGGAAAATTCTCAAACAAAAATTTATTGTAGTGAAAATCATGCGTGGACGGCAACGCGCCGCACTGGTGTAACAAGTGCGCGGCGGATAAATGCGTCGCGGCACATGCCGCCTCCAACGCCTTGATCTCTATGGTGTTGCGGTCGGGCTGGTACAACAAGTTATTGATGTGATCTTTGAACTCGGCGGGCAATTCAAAGCGTGATAATTGCTCGGTGTAACGCGCTTGCGCCGCGAGTTGCAAACGCTTTTTTTCCGCCCCGGCGAGCGCGGCTTTGAGCACCTCGGCAGGCGCGGCGCGATAGCGGCCTTTGCCTTTGCGGTGAAAATAAATCGGTGCGCCATGCAGGCGCAACATCACTGCCGCCGATTCCAAAGCAGACGGGGGGTGACCAAAATATTCTGTTGCGGTTTGCTCAAAAGCGAATTCGTCCGGCGGGCAACATTCCCACAGAAATTCCACCTCGATTTGCTCCGCCATGGTCTCGGCTTGCGCCATGAATTGATCCAGCGCGGGCTGGGTGAAACGCAGCATTACATTCGCCGCTTTGATCTTGCTGCGCTTGCCCGACAGACTCTCAATCTGTAGCGAGCTGGAGTTGTCGGTCATAATGCTGCCGACCTTGAAACTGCCGTCTTCTTCGTAAAGGATATTCATCAAAATGCAGCGTAAAAATTAGCGGCGGATTATAACAGGGAACATCGCCAACCCTAGTTACCCCACTTTTGCTCGCGCAATAAAAAAGCCGACTTGCGTCGGCTTTTACCGGCGTTACGTCCGCTTATTTTTGTTTCAGTACCCATGCGACCAGTGTTTTGATGTCGGCATCGCTCACGCTTTTGGCGGCTGGCGGCATAGGCATCGCGCCGAAAGAACCCGCGCCACCGCTGCGTACTTTGGCTTCCAGTTTGGCTTGCGCACCGGCATCATTGGCGTATTTGGCGGCGACATCTTTGAATGCCGGCCCCACTATTTTTTTGCCTACCGAGTGGCAATTACTGCAACCGCTTTTCTTGAACAACGCCTCGCCATCTTCCGCGAACGCGTTCGCAGTAGCCAGAGCCATAGTCATCGCAACGACATAACGTAATTTCATGGTGTACTCCTTGGGGTTAAAAATAACGCGATTTCAAGTGTGGCTATCTTACAACTTTGGATAAATTAAAGTTGGAAATAATTCACATTTTTAATGACGCGTTACTTCGTCCGATTTTGCAATAGCACCTTGGCTTTAGTCACATCTTGTTTGCTGTGACTCGACAGCATAATGAGTTGCTTGATGAATTCCATCACACGCGGATCGTCAATATCGTTGTGATCGCTAATCAGATTCTTATCCACGTAAGCCAGCAAATAGGGGTTGTGCGCGGCGGAATTCAGGCCGCGATTCAGCATCACTTTACCAAACGGAATCTCGCTGCCGGGATGATCGTCCGCCCAATAATCACTGACCGTCAAAAGATTGTTCACGCGCATGGCCGCGTCAATTTTTGGCTCGCTCAGGTCGCGTTTTTCATGTCCACTCAGCGGCTTTAAGGTATGCGTTTGATAGTCGGCAAAATGCCCCACCGCTGTCACGTTGGCCTGTCCCTCATTGATGCTTTCCATCTGCAAGGTGGTGGCATTTTTCCGGCCCATATAACGATTGGTTTCGAACGCGGTGGAAAAATACCGCCCGATTTTGAACGCATATTTGGTTGCCCAATCCGCCTCCGAAGTCAATATCGCCAAGATGGGAAGTTGTGCGGCATCGTACTGTTGAACTTCCGTGGACATGTCGGCGAGCGGGGTATAACGCGTGGCCTCAAACGCCGGATTAATCAGCACCACAATGTCGCCAAACCCTTTGATGAGTTTTTCCTCACGCTCGCTTTGTTTAGCCGCGACCAAACGATTTTCCAACAGTTGCGTCAATGCCGACGAAACCACCGCGCCGCCGAAGCTATGTCCTATTACCGCGAGTTTGGTGCGGTTGCCGTCGCCGTCACGGTCGGGCTGGCTGTCGCGGATGCTTTCCAGCTCGCTCAACACCTCCGTCACGCCGCCATGCCCGACTTTATGCGCGGTGTTTTTTCTATCCCAAAATGTCAGATTGTCCAGCCATAAAAACGGCGTGATAGATTCGCCGCGCCAGCCCAAATAAAGACCGAATACGGTACGCGGATGTTCACTCATTTTGTTTTCCGCGTCGGTTAAATCTTCCAGCACTTCACGAAACGTGTTGATGTTGGGATCATTCGGCGCGGCACTGTGTTTCCAACCGTGCACAAATACCACCATCAATAAATCCTGCGACGCGGCGAGTTGTTTTATTTTGCCGATGACCACATTTTTTTGATTATCCCTATCCCATAGTTGCCCTTGGTCGTCGAATTCGATAAAGCCCAAGTGATAAGCATTGTGACCTTCGGTGGTGACGTGTTGCAGCATTTGCTGGGCGCATTTTTCATCGGCATTTTTGACATTGCACACACAATTATCACTGGCGATAGTGCGGTATTGTTGAAAAGGCGCGCAGCCCACCAGGCCGAAAAATGCGGGCAGGCTGGCGATAATGATTGCTACATAGTTTGAGCTCATAGTGATCTCCTTGAGTGGGTGGCGCGCCGGAAGTTATGCCGCGACCAGCCGTATCGTCCAGAAATCCGCGCTTAAATTCGGGTCGGTCAGATAGGCGTAAGGCAAGCTGAAATAACCTTTCATACCCCAGCCATCGCTCCATGAATTACGCACGATAAAACGCTGCGTGGCATTGTCGTAGCCCACCGCCAGCACCGCGTGTCCGCCCAATAATTTTTCAGTTGAGCCGGGCATATTTGCGATGCCGGATTGCGCGACTTGCGCGCTTTCAAACGATTCGTATACCGAAAAGCCAAACACGAAAGGATAGCCGGAAGCGAGGCAGCCTTTCATTTGGTTGAGCACTTGCGGCACACGTTGATATTGCACCGCCTTATATTTGAGCGCGTCTTTGTAGCAAGCCGCCGCAGGTTTGTCAGTGAATTTTGCGATGACGTACGGCCATTCTTTTTCCGGGCAGTCGCCTTGCTTGGATACGCTTTTGATGCCATCGCGGATTTGCGCGCCAGCGTCCGAACCGATGGAGTTTTCCATCGCGCGTTCGTTGTAGTAAATGAACAGCCGCGACGGCACAAAATCGGGTTTAAGTTTTTGTTTGCGCCGCTCGAATTGCATTGCCGCGCCTATGGCGTTTGCCGTGCAACTGCCGAGTTGACCCTGGTCATACACTGCCGGGCACTGTTTGCGCAGGTCAGCTTTCGCGGGGAGTTTGGCGAGATAAATAACCGGTGCGGCGTAAAGATGATCGCGGTGATCCGGCACATCCGGTTGCCAGCCGAAACGATGTGAATTCGCAGTCAGTTTTGCCATGATGAAGTTCCTCCATATTTCGTTAAGAAATAAGAACGGCATGCTTCATAACTTTTGATGCGACTGAGCTGCCGTTGCAAAGTCAATACCAATCATAAGCCATGATAATGACATGGCTATTCTGGACGCATATTTTTTTACTGCAATATGTCGAAAGGACTAGATAATTCACAGCGATGACGCGGCGGATTTGTGCAAGGGGAAGACTAACCGTATGGTGATGCCGCGCGTCGGATTGGGACTGCAAGTGAACTCCCCATCAAGGCTGATGGCGCGGTTATGCATAGTCAGCCAACCATGTTGACCGTGTGATTTTTCGGCGTGCGTATGCAATGCGCAACCGATACCGTCGTCGGAAATCTCCAGATAAAACGCCTGATCGCGCACAGACAACGACACGACCACCGTGTGTGCTTGCGCGTGTTTAAGGATGTTGGTCAACGCTTCTTGCGCTATACGCAACACATGCAACACGCGATCCGGCGATAGGAAAATGCTATCCGGCAGCGCGCCAATTTTCCAATACAAGCTGATACCAAGCTGGTGCAAACGGGGTTCCATGCGGTAACGTAAATTACCCAGCGCGGAAAGCAGATCGTTATCGGTCGGCGAAATTGCATCTACCACCAGACGCATATCGTCAATACAAGCGCGCAAAATCAGCTCGACACCGTGGCTCGTCAGTTGGCCGCTTTGCAAACTATTCAGCGCGGCGATGAGTTGCCCACCCAGACCATCATGCATTTCCTGCGCCAAACGCTGTCGCTCTGCGGCGACCAGGTTTAGTTTCTCTTGCTGCTGTAACAGGCGGTTGGTGATGAAAAGACGGCGTTCCTGTGCAATACGATAAACTGCACTTAACCACGCCAGTACGCTTAACACCGCGCAAAATTCTGCGGTGCGCATGTATTCCAAATTGCTATGAATGCCCCGGTAAATAATCAAAAATGCGATGAGATTGCCTGTCAGCACGAAAGCCAGATGGCGCGGTGAGCGATAGAACAATAACGCAGTGACTAGCGTTTCGAGCAACACATTTGAGGTGTAGTCCAATTCGCCGATGCAGATGTGCGCACCATCCCACAACAACACCAGCAATTGCGTCATGCACGCGCTGTAAAGCGCGAGATTGAAATAAGCGGAAGTTTGTTTTTGTCGGGTCAGCCACAGCGGGTAGAGCCACACCACAGCTGCAAAAAAACGCAAGCCCAAACCGGCAAAAAACCGCCAATCCCAGCCGAATTCGGTGACGACCGCAAAGGAAAACAAAAGTTGCAGTGTGCCCACTAGCAACATAAATCGGGCAAGCTGTCGCCGTTCAGCGTCCCAAGTTTCCTCGACATAACGATGTTCAAGTAACGTGTCTTGAAAATAGCCCAGCCCATTGGTTCGACCATTTTGGTTAATTGTTGGGGAATTATTTACATCGCCAATCATCGCTGAATGCTCAGTGTGTTTTGATCAGGCCGCATTTCACTGCTTCCAGCATGGCCTCACTTCTGGTGTTCACTTCCAGCTTGGTGTAGATGCCGCGCACGTGACTGGCAACAGTGGCGCGTGTTAGACCCATGGCATGTGCTACTTCCTCCAAGGAGTTGCCTTTCGCTATGTATCTGAGTGTTTCCAGTTCGCGTGGCGACAAGGATTTGAGGGGTTTGTTGTAGGCGGGTAGTTGTTGTTGATACAGCGATAACACTTTGCGCGCGATGGTTGGGCTAATCGGCGAGCCGCCCTCACTTACCATGCGGATGCCATTGGCCATGTCCTCCGCTGAAGAGTCCTTGAGCAAATAACCTGTCGCACCGGCTTGGATGCTGCTCATCACATGTTCGTCGTCGGCGAATATCGTCACCACAATAATCGCGGCATCGGGACGCTTTTCGTGGATGCAGGCAATTAGTTCCGTGCCGTTGCCATCGGGCAGCCCTAGGTCAACTAAAAAAACCTGGATACGGGTATCCAAGAGATGATTTTTTGCCGCTATTCGGGTGTGTGCGATACCGCGCAGCACCATACCCGGTATGGCTTCAATCAGTTGCGATACGCGTGCGGTAAACTCAACACTGTCGTCCACCAGATATACACCGATTGTTTTCGTTATATCGTTCACGTCCGTTCTCCAGCGACTGCCACATCACAACGTCATCAAGCCGAGCGTTTCAAGTGTAGAAGCACAGTGACATTTCACGCAACAAGAATAATAAGTATCTGCTGCAAAAGGCATTGAATTGAATCGGACTAGATAATTTTTTTTGCAAAACTCATTCAATTGGATGATGTTCAAGCGGCATAAGTGGGTGCAACATAACCACACCGCCTCGCCGTTTGAACAAACATTGTGCAAGCGGGTTCGGGTGGAATAGGGAGTGAAAATTTATCTACTGGAGGTGGTCATCATGAACTCAATTTCAGAATCGGGAAATTATTTAGGTAGCGACACACGTGCCGAAGCATCATCGCAAAATAGTGAATCCGCGCAAATCGAAAAGCTGCCCGATGCACATCAGTCATCGGAAGAAGATATTAAATTTGTCAGCGAATTGGGTTGGCTGGCCGCAGCATCTGTGACCGTTGTCAGCATTGCTGCGGGCGTTGGTCTGGCTTAACAAGCAAATTTTATCAAGCAGGCAGTCATTGGCGTTCGAGCCCTTGATTGCCGATTTTTTTGATTTGCGATGGCATTGAATGGGTGCGCTGAAGCTGGGTAATTGTTCAACTTAAATCAGGGAGTGTCTTCCATGAAAATCAAACTTTATTTAAGCCAGGTTGCACGGAAAAATGTGTTGCTGACGGCCATCAGTATGTTGATTTTAGCCGCCTGTGGCGGAGGCGGGTCTGGCGGTGGAACTGGAGGCGGCACGGGTGGTGCTCCGGGAGGTACGCCTGTAGTGGCGACTACCATTGTTGGCACGGCAGCAACCGGTATGCCGATTACCGGGCAAGTCATCGCCATTGATTCCACGGGGCGGACATTTAGCGCAACCACCAATAGTTTGGGTGCTTATACGGTCAACGTGGCGAGTGGTGTTCCGCCGTTTGTGTTAACGGTCACCGGTACGGCTGGTGGTAAAGTGGTGAACTTAACTTCGGTAGCAACCGCAGCGGGGCAGACCGTCAACATCACGCCGCTCACTGATTTGATTGTTTCCACCGCAGCGGGACAACCCGGCGGCGCGGCATTGGTCAATCTATGTGCTCCACCCACGCCGCAAGCGGGATGCATAAGCGCGCTGAATAATGCCGCAAAAACAGCCAATCTGAATGCTGCGGTGACAGCCATTACCAACATGATTACCAGCGCGGCTTCTTCGGTCGCGGGCGTTGCCAGCCCCAATTTGCTGAATGGCGCATTTACGGCGAATGGTACGGGCATGGATGCCTTGCTGGACGCGCTTCTGGTTGCACCAGCATCGGTACAAGGCGCGATGGCAACCGTGACCCTAATTGCCGTTCCCGGCGCATCCGGAGTTTTGGGAACCGTGACCATGCCGGGCATAGCAGGCGGTTCATCTGTACCGGCAATTACCGCGCCACCTCCCGCAAGCATTGCTTCATCGGTAGTGGCAGCGAAGACCTTGTCGGACATCAATGTATGCTTCACATCGTTCAGCGCACTCTATCCCAGCAACATGACAGTTGCACCCGCATCATCGGTGGTCGCGCCATTTGTTGATGCGAGCTTTAGTCTGGCAGGACCAGCAGTGGCGGCAAATCCAGCGTTTATTATAAACAAGTTCTCCACATTGAAATCTGCCGGAGGTCTAGCTAGTCCCAATCCCAATTTTTCGGCAGCCGGATTTGCACCGTATGATTTCACTCCGCAAATTTCTCCGGCTATGCCACTAACAACCACTCCGCCACTCTCGGCAAACACTGCATGGGTAAATATTTCGGGGCCGCATCATGCTGGTGAATTGTTGATCTGGAAAATGGTCAAAGGCGCGGCATATGCGGGTTGCCCAAGCGGCTGGAGGATTGCCGGGTTTCAGCACCTTGCTATTAGCAACAGTGCCAGAATTAACAAAATTTCCGGGGTGGGAGTAGCAACGATTTATAACCGCGAATTATCTTTCCATGTCAACACCACCAATGCCAGCGCGGAGGGTATCACCTCCATCGTTGCCACCGATCCTAGCCTCAGTGTCTACAGCGGCAATCCGGCTACGCCAGCAAGCGGAGTGATGCCGCTCACTTTGATTATGCCGCCCGCACCTGTGCCACCCGCGATCGCGCAAACCGTGATGGGCTTTCAGGGGCAGGTTGATGTTCCCGGCTCGTTCTATGGCGGAGCGGAGGCGATACAAAGTTGTCAGGACTTGGCCGCCGCAAATATCGCACCCGCAGGCACGCCGTGTTTTGATGAAACGGTGATGACACCAAGTACGACCTTTACCTACACCGTCACCGGTACGATTAATTACGCGTTCAACCAAATAGTTGGAGCGGTACCGTTGTCGGTGGCTTTTGCGCAAGCCAATGATGTGAATTTGTTTGCGCAGAATATAGTTGCCAGCCCGGCAGGAGCTGCGGCACTCAATACTGCTGTTGCCGGCATCGCGGTGGGTGCGCCGATGGACAATATTATCTCGTTCACTTACACGCTCTCTAATGTGTATGGTGCTTACGGTGATAATTGCAATATAGGCGTGACCGATGTGAATAACACTTTCATCATGCGGGTTGAAATGAATGCCACCGGGCAACAAACCGGTTGTACTTTCGTGACCTCAGGTTTGAATAACGGCAGCTTGGCTAAACCAGCCAGTCTGTTTGGAGGCACGGGTAGCTATGCGTCGGTCGCAGATTCCGTGCTGGGAAACCAAGCGGTAACGGGGATAAGCTACTAGCCTTGGCGGTTAAAAAGTAGGGATGATTCCGCTGACTGCCCCCGGTTTTTGCCGGGGGATTTTTATGGTAAATCTTGCTTTAGATTACACCCGCGTGATGCGCTTGTTCGTCGGCAAAATAACTGGAGCGCACCATAGGTCCACAGGCGGCGTGATCGAAGCCCATTGCTTTGGCTTCGCGCTCGAACATCGCAAAAGTCTCCAGCGGCACATAACGCAACACCGGCAAATGACCGTCGGATGGTTGCAGATATTGTCCGATGGTGAGCATATTCACGTCATGCGCACGCAGGTCGCGCATCACTTGCAGCACTTCCTCGTCGGTCTCGCCCAGACCCAGCATCACGCCGGATTTGGTCGGAATAGTTGGGAAGCGCGCTTTGAAATCTTTGAGCAGTTTCAGCGAGTGCGCGTAGTCCGCGCCGGGTCGCGCCAGCTTGTATAAACGCGGCACGGTTTCCAAATTATGGTTTAGCACATCCGGCAAACTAATCGCCAGCGCGTCCAAGGCTTCCTCTAAACGACCCCGAAAATCTGGGATTAAAATCTCCAGCCGCGTGTTGGGCGAACTCACGCGTATCGCGCTCAAACAATCGCTAAAATGCGTCGCACCGCCGTCGCGCAAATCGTCCCTATCGACACTGGTGATGACCACATAGTTGAGTTTGAGCAAGCCGATGGAGCGCGCCAGATTCGCCGGTTCATTGACATCCGGCGGCAGTGGTTTGCCGTGCGCCACATCGCAAAAAGGACAACGCCGCGTGCACACATCGCCCAAAATCATAAACGTCGCCGTGCCTTTGCTAAAACATTCGCCGATGTTCGGGCACGATGCTTCCTCGCACACCGTCACCAGACTATGTTCGCGCAATAATTTTTTCACATCGTTGTAACCCGCGCCGCTGCCCGACTTCACGCGTATCCAGTCGGGTTTGCGCAGACGTTCCTGTAGCGGAATAATTTTGATCGGATTGCGCGCAGTCTTTTCTTTTCCCGTTTGTTTCACCGTCGCGCCGATTGATTTGTTAGCGATGTCGTTCATATTTTTCTTTCCAATATTTTTGCAAACCGTGTATCAGATTTTGCGCGAGTTGCGCTTGTAGTTCGTTGATGGTTGCGGTGATACCGAGCTCGCGGGCTTGCGTGACTTTTAAGCCCTGATAACCACAGGGGTTGATGTTGTTGAACGG
>JBAVPP010000230.1:0-1639 GCA_049693175.1 Gallionella sp.
TCGATGATTTGTATGTTGAAGGATTGGTACACATTTCCGAATTGGGTAAAGATTATTTCCATTTTGATGCGGGCAAACACATGTTGTTGGGTGAGCGCACCGGACAAAAATATAGGCTAGGCGACCGCGTGCAAGTTCGTGTGGTGAAGGTTGATATGGAAAGCACAAAAGTCGATTTTGTGTTGCATGACGAGAATGAAGTGATTGGGCAAGAAGCAGAAGAAAAAACCACCAAAAAATCCGCCAAAGGGAAAAAGCATCATGGCTGATTTGCGTCTGATTTACGGTTTTCACGCGGTCACCGCGCGCATACGGCAAAACCCGGACGGCGTGCAAGAAATTTATCTGCAAGCTCAGCGTCAAGACCCGCGTATGCGTGATTTAATTAAGCTCGCCGAGGCACAGGGCGTGCGCATCATTCCGATTGAGGCGGCGCGTTTGGATGGCATGGCGGGCAGCAAGCGTCATCAAGGTGTGGCGGCGCGGGTCGATGCGGCACAACGCGTGCAACATTTGTCGGATGTGTTGGAAACACTTACTGAGCCACCGTTGATTTTGGTGTTGGATGGCGTACAAGATCCACATAATTTGGGTGCGTGTTTACGCAGTGCTGATGCTTTTGGTGTACATGCGGTCATCGCACCTAAGGATCGCGCCGTTGGCATTACCGCGACGGTCGAGAAGGTGGCTTGTGGCGCGGCTGAAACTGTGCCTTACATCACCGTAACTAATCTCGCCCGGACACTGCGCGAATTGCAAGAGAACGACATCTGGGTGGTCGGTGCGGCGGGCGAAGCTACCACCGATTTGCATGACTTCAAACATAAGGGTGGGTTGGCTTGGGTGTTGGGTGCGGAAGGCGAAGGCTTGCGCCGTTTAACACGCGAGACTTGCGATGAATTAGTGCGCATTCCGATGCTGGGCAGCGTGGAGAGTTTAAACGTGTCGGTGAGTGCCGGAATATGCCTGTTTGAAGCACGCAGACAGCGTGTTGCATAAACGAGACACTTGACTTGCAAAAATAAACGTTATCTGTAGAATCGCCGCCTGAAAACCGTTAGGCAGACTGTAGGGCGTACGGTTTTTTTGGATGGATTCTTGAGTGGATTCGAATAACAAATTTACATTTTAGGAAAATATATTATGAAAAAAAGTACGATGAGCGTTGCCTTGGCATCTGCACTGTTAGCAATGACAGCCGCACATGCAAGTGAATTCAAAGGTGGTTATGTTGGTGCGGATGTTGGCCGGGATAACTCCAGTGCGGTTACACAAGCCGGAAGTCCAGCGAACAATGCTGGTAATTTGATGCTGCCCTCTACAAGTGCTACAGGATTTGGTTTGAGCGCGGGATATAACTGGGATATCAAGAACATCGTTCTGGGTGTGGACGGTTTCTACAATCAAGATTCTTCTACGATGCACACATTGCCATTAACTAATTTCGGTAGCAAAGTTTACGGTTTGGACGCTAAACTGGGTCTGCCATACGGCAAATGGATGCCTTTCGTTAAATTGGGTGCGGATCACACGGCATTGACAAATGATTTGAATCCTCAGTCAGGTAAGGGTGTGCATTCCGCACTGGGTCTTGAATACAAGTTCGCTCCTCATTGGAGTGCTCAGGCACAATATGAAG
>JBAVPP010000231.1:0-1676 GCA_049693175.1 Gallionella sp.
CTCACACTCTGTTTCGCTAGTAGGAATGCCTGTTCCAAGACCGCCGCGATGCCGCCCGCTGCCGCGATGTGATTCTCTTTGATGAGTATGCCGTCGAATAGTCCGACGCGCTGATTAAAGCCGCCGCCGACACGCACCGCGTATTTTTGCGCCTCGCGCAGCCCCGGCAGCGTCTTGCGTGTATCCATGATTTTCACTGGCAATCCGGCTACCGCATCAACATACACACGCGTTTTGGTTGCAGTCGCCGATAGCGTCTGCAACAGGTTCAGCGCGCTGCGCTCGGCGGTCAGCAAGGCACGCGACGACCCGCTGATTTCGCACAAAGTCTGCCCCGGCTTGATTGCGTCGCCATCATGCGCCAACCAGTTAATCACGCAGTTTTTATCTAATGCTTTGAAGCAGGTATCGAACCACGCTGTGCCGCATAACACACCTGCCTCGCGGGTGATGATGCGCGCTTGTGAAGTTTGCACGGCGGGCAAAAGTTGCGCGGTCAAATCGCCACTGGCGATGTCTTCTTTAAGCGATGTTCCGACATTCAATTCGATTGCAGAGGGGCTCATTAAAAATCTCCATGACAGATGATGCGGAGTATAAGGGATGTGCGGCGGTCTTGAAATTTTCGTGTGCCGCCCCATGTTAGCCGCAGATAACTTTCCGTGAGGAGTGCAACATGCGTTTCGATAAATTCACCACCAAATTGCAGCAAGCCTTGTCCGATGCGCAAAGTCTGGCGGTCGGCGGCGACAATCAATTTATAGAGCCACAACATTTGCTATTCGCTTTGCTTAACGATGCGGACAGTGGCGCGGCATCGTTGCTTGCGCGCGCCGGCGGCAACACCAATGCGTTGAAAACCGCGCTGAATGACGCGGTATCGCGCTTGCCTAAAATAGAGGGGCATGGCGGCGAAGTGCAGGTCGGACGCGACCTCGCCAACCTGTTCAATGTCACTGACAAAGAAGCGCAAAAACGCGGCGATCAGTTCATCGCCAGTGAAATGTTTTTGTTGGCACTAACTGGAGACAAAAGCGAATGCGGACGTTTGCTCAAACAGCACGGCGTAACCCGTGCGCCGCTGGAACAAGCCATCAATGCGGTACGCGGTGGCGAATCGGTGGGCAGCCAAGAAGCTGAAGGTCAACGAGAATCGTTGAAAAAATATTGTCTAGATTTGACCGAGCGCGCACGTCTAGGCAAGCTCGATCCCGTCATCGGACGCGATGACGAAATTCGCCGCGCTATTCAAGTTTTACAACGTCGTACTAAAAATAATCCGGTGCTCATCGGCGAGCCGGGCGTGGGTAAGACCGCCATCGTCGAAGGGCTGGCGCAGCGCATCGTCAATGGCGAAGTGCCGGAATCGCTCAAGGGTAAAAAAGTGTTGAGCTTGGATATGGCGGCACTTTTAGCAGGTGCTAAATATCGCGGTGAATTTGAAGAGCGGCTGAAAAATGTACTCAAAGAATTGGCGCAGGATGAAGGTCAAACGATAGTTTTTATCGACGAGTTGCACACCATGGTGGGCGCGGGTAAAGCCGAGGGCGCGATGGATGCGGGCAATATGTTGAAACCCGCGCTGGCGCGTGGCGAATTGCATTGCATAGGCGCGACCACGCTGGATGAATATCGCAAATACGTGGAAAAAGATGCTGCCTTGGAACGCCGGTTTC
>JBAVPP010000232.1:0-1693 GCA_049693175.1 Gallionella sp.
TCAAATTGTCGCTGCATAATAAGCTGAAATTCTTGGACGCATTGGATGAGTTTTTTGCAGGCGAGTTGCCGTTGTATTACCAAGACGATAAGCAATTAGGCGATGCCGAATTGCTAGGCACACGTCAGCAAGAGGCGCAAAAGTTATTGGCGCAAGTGCGTGAGCGTTGGGAATGGTTGCAGGGAAATTTGGACGCGCCGCTGGTCAGCTTAACCCCCCTCATTTCCCCCTTGTCAGGGGGGATGGTGGCCCCCTCCCCTGACAAGGGGAGGCTGGGAGGGGTTACGGTTTTTGCAGCCTTGCAAGAGCACTCCATACGCGCCTCATGGAAGCGCGAAATACGCGAGCCGTTGCGCCAGATTTTTAGCGGCAGTACCTATCAGCCGGTACTCGACCAGTGCAACGTCATTCATCAGCGCGAGTTGAAAAGCCGCGTGTTCGTCGCTTTGCACATGCACGCGGGCGACGGCAATGTGCATACCAATATCCCGGTGAACTCCGATGATTACGCCATGTTGCAACAGGCGAACGGCGCGGTGGATCGCATCATGCATTTGGCGAAAGAATTGGGCGGCGTGATTTCCGGTGAACATGGCATAGGCATCACGAAATTCGATTTTCTTGAGCCTAGCGAAATTAAATCCTTCACCGACTACAAACTCAAGGTCGATCCGGAAGGGCGTTTCAATAAAGGCAAATTATTGGCGGGCAGTAATTTGGAACGCGCTTACACGCCTAGTTTTAATTTGATGGAATTGGAAAGTCTGATTCTGGAAAAAAGCGAGTTGGGCAATATTTCCGATTCGATTAAAGATTGTTTGCGCTGCGGCAAATGCAAGCCGGTGTGCGCGACACATGTTCCGCGCGCCAATCTTTTATATTCGCCGCGCAATAAAATTTTGGGCACGTCGCTGCTCATCGAAGCGTTCCTTTATGAGGAACAAACGCGGCGCGGAATTTCTATACACCACTTCGACGAATTCAACGATGTCGCCGATCATTGCACCGTGTGCCATAAGTGTTTGAACCCGTGTCCGGTCGATATTGATTTTGGCGAAGTGTCGATGGCGATGCGCGATTTCTTGCGTCAGCAGGGCAAGAAAAAATTTAATCTGGTCGGCGCGATTTCGATGCGCTTTCTCAACACCACCGATCCGCTCGCCATCAAGTTGATGCGAAAGTTCACGATAGAGTGGAGTTACAAATTGCAACGCGCGGTGCATGGTGTGGCGAAAAGTTTTGGCCTGTTAGATGCGCAACTTAAGCGTCCGCCCGCGACGGTGGGAGGCGCGCCGCTCAAGGCGCAGGTCATCCATTTCATCAACAAACCGATGCCGGGCAACTTGCCGAAGAAAACTTCGCGTGCCTTGCTGGATATTGAAGATGGCGACATCGTGCCCATCATACGCAACCCGCGTGTGGCGAGTGATGATTCCGAAGCCGTGTTTTATTTCCCCGGTTGTGGTTCGGAGCGCTTGTTCGGGCAAGTGGGATTGGCAACGCAAGCGATGTTGTATGAAACGGGTGCTACCACGGTGTTACCGCCGGGTTATTTGTGCTGCGGTTATCCGCAAAACGCGACGGGCTTGAAAGACAAGGCGAGTCAAATCACCACCGACAATCGCGTGCTGTTCCATCGTGTGGCAAACACGCTGAATTATCTCGACATCAAAACGGTGATTGTGTCGTGCGG
>JBAVPP010000233.1:0-5724 GCA_049693175.1 Gallionella sp.
GTCTTGCCGTGTTCTTCACTGGCGAGTTGCGCAAGTTCGGCTCGGTGCGTTTCCAGCAGTTCGCGAAATTTATTCAGGATACGACTACGGCGCAACGGCGGCGTATCGCGCCAATTGGGGAACGCGGCTTTAGCAGCGGCGACGGCACGATTTACATCCTCGCCATTCGCCAGCGGGACTTGCCGTAGCACCGCGCCTGTCGCCGGATTATGTACTTCGCCCAAGCGATTGCTGCTGCTTTGAGCGCGCTGTCCGTTAATCCATAGTGCTAAAGTTTGCATAGTCATTTCACGCCTCACTTAAAGAGATTTCCCTCGGATATATCGGAACTCTTGTGTCTCGCCCGCATATCCCCAAGAATCGGCACGCACCTCGTGAATGACGATGTAACTTGCCGGATCAACTTTGCCCAAGACCGCTTCAAACTCTGCGAAAACTTTTTTGATGTAATCGGCTTTTTCGTTTTTCGTGTTCGTTCCCTCGGTCACTTTGATGTCGAGATAAAAAGTCACTGTGCCTTGCGCGGCAAGCGATGTGCCGCCAATAAACCATTGCTGCGCGGATGAATACTCAATCTCAACCGAAGTGAGTTCCTTCTTTTTGTGCAAGATAACGGCGGTCAGCTCTGTTAAAAAAGTAGCAACCTTGTTGGTTGTTTCAGCGGATTGCGGCGCGCAAATTTTGACATTCAAATACGGCATATCAACTCCTTAACGATGTGATGTAAAAAAATTATTTAGCTACCAAAATGTGGCGCGTAGAGTGACAGCGATGAAGGTCTGTGGTCATGGTTTATGTCATCCTCGCGTAGGCGTAAATTCAGTCGACCGGGTATCGCAACATCACAACAACAAACTTTTGCCCGCAGATTACGCAGATTTTTTACTTAAACCGTCCAACGTTTTTGGGCTTTACGGCGTAATCTTTGAACTATGGTTTTACTTAATGTGACGTGCCCAAGTAAGCCGCTTTCACCGCCGGGTCGTTTTGCAATTGTTGTGCCGGACCGTGTACCGCGATGCGTCCGTTTTCCAGCACATAACCGTAGTCGGCGACCTCCAATGCGGCAGCGGCAAATTGTTCAACCAGCAACATGGTGATGCCGCGTCCTTTTAATTCGCCGATGATGCGAAACACCTCTTTGACCAACAGCGGCGCGAGTCCCATCGACGGCTCATCCAGCAACAACACATCGGGATTCAGCATCAGCGCGCGACCCATCGCCAACATTTGCTGCTCGCCGCCGGACAGCGTGCCCGCCAGTTGATGTTCGCGTTCTTTGAGGCGCGGAAACAACTCGAATATGCGCTGTAAATCACCCGGCACGTCGCCCTTTGCACGTCCGAACGTCAAACGCGGAAACGCGCCCAACAATAAATTATCGGTGACCGAAAGTGTGGCGAACACACGCCGACCTTCTGGCGAATGTGCCAGCCCGGCGCGCGCGATTTTGTTTGAGGTCAATCCGGTGATAGCTTTGCCATTCAGACTGATGCTGCCGCTGGTGGGTTTAATCATGCCGGAAATAGCGCGCATGGTGGTGGTTTTGCCCGCGCCGTTTGAGCCGATAAGCGTGACGACTTTGCCTTTTGGAACAGACAGCGAAATGTCGTGCAGCACTTCCACTTTGCCGTAAGCCGCGTGTAGATTTTGGATTTGTAGCATCGCGTTTCCTTTATGCTTTTTCGGCAGAGCCGCCGAGATACGCTTCGATGACTTTGGCATCGGACTGCACTGCCGCCGCTGTACCTTCGGCAATCTTTTGGCCAAAATCCAGCACCGTCACCGTGTCGCAAATACTCATCACCACATCCATGTGGTGCTCGATCAAAATCACCGTGATGCCGTGCCCGCGTATCTTGTCTATCATCGCGATGAGTTCTTTGATGTCCGGCGCGGTGAGACCGGCGGCAGGTTCATCCAACAACAACAGGCTAGGATTCAATGCCAATGCACGGGCGATTTCCAACAGGCGTTGTTTGCCGTAAGGCAAGTTGCGCGCTTCCTCGTTTGCCAAATCCAACAAGCCGACGAATTGCAACAGACTGGCTGCGCGCATTTCCGCCGAATTTTTTTCTTTACGGCAGCGCGGCGTTTGCAATACCACATCGAACAGACTGTGTTTGAAAGTGTGATGCAAACCGACCAGCACGTTTTCGATGGCGGTCATCTCACCAAACAATTGCACGTTCTGAAAAGTCCGCGCGATGCCCTCGCCGGCAATGGATGACGGGGGTGCGCCGGTGATGGTTTTGCCGTTGAAAATGATCTCGCCCGCCGTCGGTTTATAGATGCCGGTGAGCACATTCATGGTGGTGCTTTTGCCCGAACCGTTAGGACCGATCAGCCCGTGTACCGAGCCTTTTTTGATGCTGATATTCACATCGTTCAAGGCTTTCAATCCGCCGAATTGCATCACGATATTGCGCGCTTGCAGCAATGTGCCGTCACCGTTCGCGGCGTGATCCGGCACGCTCCAAACATGCTGTTGATCGCCTTGCTCCAGTATCACCTGATGGCGTTGTATCCAGTGCGGTTTGAAGCGGACGATGATGCCACGCAAAAAGCCCATGATGCCGTTGGGCAGGTAATACACCACGAACAAAATCATCACGCCGAAGATAGTCAGTCGTTGTTCGGCGATGTCGTTCATCACATAGCCGGACACTGCCAGCGCGAGGGTGGCGACCACCGGCAGCGCGACTTGTTTCAGGCCGCGTATGTGTATCGCCACGGCATATGCCGAGTAAGCCACCGTGATGCAGGCAATGATGATGGCAATTTCGCGGAACAGGGCTATATCGGACAACACGTTCGGCAACATCACCACGATAATCGCGCCCAGAATCGGCCCGACGCGCGTCTTGCGCCCTCCCATGATGACCGCGAGCAAGAACAAAATTGTCAGTTCGAAGTTGTAGGTGTTGGGCGAAATATATTCTTCGGAATAGGTGTACAAACTACCCGCCAAACCGGCGATAGCGGCACTCAACACGAAGGCATAAACCTTGTAACCATAGACACTCACGCCCATACAGTCCGACGCGATCGGGCTGTCGTGCAAGGCCTCGAACGCGCGCCCCAGATGCGATTTGAGGATACGCTGCACCACGAACAGTGTCACGACCAGCGCGGCCAGCACGATGTAGTAATAATCCGCGCCGGTAATTTGATGCGCAAACCACACCGGCTTGCGCACCGACAATCCCATCGGTCCGTTGGTGAGAAAATCCATTTCATTGATGAGTATCTGAATGATGGTGCCGAATGCCAGCGTCACCATTGCCAGATACGGGCCGCTGACGCGCAAAGCGGGCAATGCCAAAATCGCACCGAACAATCCGGTCACCACCATGCTCGCCGGAACAGCCAACAAAAACGGCCAGCCTAATTTGAGGTAAAGCACACCGGCGGTGTACGAACCGATGCCGAACAGCGCGGCATGACCCAGCGACACTTCACCAACATAACCAACCACAATGTCCAAGCCCAACAGCAGGATTGCGTAAATGCCGATGACCACCATCAGGTGGACGTAATAAGGATTCGGCCAGAGCGTGGGCAGCAAGGCCGCCGCCGCGATACCGCCCAGCATGGAAATATTTTTGACTGTACTCATCCTAAACTTTCTTGATGACAGATTTGCCGAACAAACCGGACGGTTTAATCGCCAGTACCAATAGCAGGAGCACCAGTCCCGGCACATCTTTGTATCCGGTGGAAACGTAATAGCCGGTCAGGGTTTCGACGATGCCCAATATCAAGCCGCCAACCACCACGCCCATGCCGCTATTCAATCCGCCGATGATGGCGACGGCGAAAGCCTTGAGTCCCAACACCGCGCCCATCGTCGCGCCGGTCAACGTCAGCGGCGCGACCAGCACACCGGCGAACGCGGCGGTCATGGAACTTAGCGCGTAAGAAAAAGTGATGACCATACCGGTGTTGATGCCCATCAATCCGGCTGCATCTCTATCGTTGGAAGTCGCCACGACTGCCTTGCCGTAAATGGATTTACGATTAAAAAATTCCACCGCCAGCATGATTGCCAGCGCGCCCACCACCACCATGATTTCCATAGGTAACACGCGTATGCCCATGAACTGCAACGGCGCGGTCGGCAACGGTGAAGGGAAAGGCAAATCGTCGTGCCCCCAAATATTTTCCGCGACGTTTTTGAATATGATCGCCAGCGAAATAGTGGTCATAATCCAACCGAATTCGGATTTGGTTTTGAGCGCGGGCAACACGCCGACACGCTCCACAAAAATTCCCTGCAACGCGCCGAACACCAGCACCAGCGGAATCATCAGCCAATAGCTCATGTGCCCGACCAAAGTCAGACCGGCCAGCGCGCCCAACATCAAGGCTTCGCCCTGACCAAAATTCAATGTTCCCGAAGTGGCAAAAGTGAGTTGATAACCGAATGCGATCAGCGCGTATATCATGCCGAGGGCGATACCGCTGACGACCAGTTGAACTAGAGTTTCCATAGATACTATGCTCCGTGGTATATCGTTCGAGCCGAAACTCAACCGGCTCGAACGTTAATGGCTAGATGAAGGTAGCAAGGAAATTACTTCTTGGTTTTAGCCGTGGCTTTGGTGGACTTTTCCCTGACTACTTCGCCTTTGTCGGCATCGTAGGCATATACCACATGACCGCCTTTGACTTCACCCATCACCACCATATTCAGGGTAATCGCCTCATGGTCATCATGCGTGTAGGGATGACTGTAGGTCGTCACCACGCCGTCGATTTTTTCATTCAGATTTTCCAGTGCCTCGCGGATTTTCACACCATCGGTATTGCCCGCCTGCTTGATTGCAGCGGCAAGTATGTACATGGAGTCATAACCCTGCGCAGCAGAAACTGGTGAAGGGATACGAGCGTTCGCGGGATTGTAGGCTTTCACATACGAGTCGATAAACGCTTTACGCTTGGGCGTGTTCGGCTCTTGAATAAAAGTTTGCGGCATACGCGCGCCCTCGCCGTTCTTGCCCGCGTTGTCGATGAAGTTACCCATGGACAGCGTCCAGCTGCCTATCATCGGCACTTTCCAACCCAGCTTTTCCATACCGTTGGCAATTTGCGCCAATTCAGGACCAATGGCGTAAGTCAGAATCGCCTGCGCACCGGCTTCTTTCGCCTTGAGTAACTGAGCGGTCATGTCCACATCTTTGATGTTGAATTTTTCTTCCGCGACGGGTTTCATATTTTTTGCGGCGAGTGCTTTTTCCAAATCTTCGCGCCCCAACTGACCATAGTTGGTCGAGTCGGCAAGTATCGCAACCTTGGTAAATTTGCGCGTATCAACCGCTTCACGAACAATGAGTGCCGACTGAATGCCATCGGCGGCGGACGTGCGGAAAATATAATTGTCGGGGAATTCAGGCGGAAGGAATTGCTTGGTCACCGCCGAACCGGTGGCCACATTGTTCAGCACGGGGATTTTAGCTTCCTGATAAAAACGCTGCGAAGCCAGCGACACGCCGGTGTTGATATAACCCAGCGTGGCAACAACATGTTCTTTGTTGATGAGTTCTTGGGAGACCTGCACGCCGCGCTCATTTTTGGCTTCGTCATCACGCTCCACCAATTCGATCTTGCGCCCCATGATGCCACCTTTGGCATTAATTTCAGTAGCCGCCAAACGCACGCCGTCACGCATCGAAGTGCCCATAGGGCTGGAGCCGCCAGTGTAAGGCCCGGACACGCCAATCT
>JBAVPP010000234.1:0-1903 GCA_049693175.1 Gallionella sp.
CCTCCATTACCGTCAACGTCGAGGTGTACGCGCAACGCAATCCGACCAAACCGACCTGCGTCAAAGTCACCGAAGCCACGCTGACTTATGTCGCCGTGAGTGATGATCGCAAGCCGCGCGTCGTGCCGGAAGAAGAGTAAAAACAATTTTTAAATCGTCATTCCCGCGCAGGCGGGAATCCAGCAAAATAAACTAACCGCGCAGCGGACAAAAATAGTTTGATCCGCTGCGCGGGAATTTTTCAAATGACTTGATTCCCGCCTACGCGGGAATGACACAGTTAAGCTAGGAGAAGAAAATGAGTACATTCCATGTGAAAAAAGTTGCGGTGTTGGGGGCGGGTGTGATGGGCGCGCAAATCGCCGCGCATCTGGTCAACGCCAATGTGCAAACCATTTTGTTCGACCTTCCGGCTAAAGATGGCGCGCCGAATGGCGTGGTGAACAAAGCGTTGGAAGGCCTGAAAAAACTCGATCCCGCGCCGCTGTCCAGTCCCAACAAAGTGCAGTTTATCGAGGCGGCGAATTACGAACAGCATTTGGAAAAATTGCGCGATTGTGATTTGATTATCGAGGCGATTGCCGAGCGCATGGATTGGAAATCCGATTTGTATCTGAAGGTCGCGCCGTTCTTGAATGAACAGGCGATTTTTGCCACCAACACCTCCGGCTTGTCTATCAATAAACTGGCGCAAGCCTTTCCGGAAAAATCGCGCCATCGTTTTTGCGGTATACATTTTTTCAATCCGCCGCGCTATATGCATCTGGTGGAATTGATTGCGTGCGAGACCACGGATGCGAGTCTGCTCGATCAACTGGAAACATTTTTGGTGTCCGGTTTGGGCAAAGGTGTGGTGCGCGCCAAAGACACGCCCAACTTTATCGCCAACCGCATCGGTGTGTTCTCGCTGCTCGCCACCGCGCATCACGCCAAGCGTCTGAATCTGGGGCTGGACACGGTGGACGCACTGACCGGGCGGTATCTCGGTCGTCCCAAAAGCGCGACGTTTCGCACGCTGGATGTGGTTGGCTTGGACACCTTCGCGCACGTGGTCAATACCATGCGCGACAACCTCGCTGACGATCCTTGGCATCAATATTTTGCCGTGCCGGAATGGATGGACGCGCTGATAAAAGCGGGTGCGTTGGGGCAAAAAACTAAGCGCGGCATTTATCAAAAAGTCGGCAAAGAAATTCGTGTGTTGGATTTGCACACCAGCGAATATCGTCTCTCGGATAACGAAGTTGGCACGGGCATGAAAGATATTTTGCGCGAGCGCGACTGGGCGAAAAAACTGGAACTCTTGCATAACGACCCGCATCCGCAAGCGCAATTCTTGTGGGCGACCTTCCGTGACGTGTTGCATTATTGCGCGCTGCAATTGGAACACATCGCCGACAATGCGCGCGACTTGGATAGTGCCGTGTGCTGGGGCTTCGGCTGGGATATCGGCCCGTTTGAAATCTGGCAGGGCGCGGGTTGGCAACAAGTCGCAGGCTGGATAAATGCCGACATCGCGGCCGGTAAAGCCATGTGCGACGCGCCGTTGCCGGCATGGGCAAGCGAGCCATCGCGCGTCGGTGTGCATAATGCGCAAGGCAGTTTTTCCCCTCGCCCTTCGGGAGAGGGGGCGGGGGTGAGGGAGCAAACGGTGGGTGTATTTCAACCCCGTTCCACGCTCCCGGTTTATCAACGCCAACTTTTCCCCGAACGGCTGCTCGGCGAAGAAACCAGCTATGGCACGACCATCACGGAAAACGAATTTGTGCGTCTGTGGCATACGGGTGACGATATCGCGATTTTGAGTTTCAAGAGCAAGATGCACGTCATCGGCGACGAGGTGTTGGACAACATTTTGCTCGCCATTGCCGAAGCCGAAGCGAACTGGCGCGGCTTGATTATT
>JBAVPP010000235.1:0-1826 GCA_049693175.1 Gallionella sp.
CCACAGAGCGCGCTGTAGTCACATCATAATTTCACGCTGGCGCGCAATAATTATGTGACGCAAACTACAAGGCGAAAATCAGCTTTGCCTGTTATTATCGGAGCAGACAAAAAATATTTATGCCCCAAAGTTGAGGTCGATTTTGAGGTTGTTTTGTGCCAAGAGGCGTTGCGTGAAATTCCCGAAACTCAATATTTTTATGGCGTGGTTTCTGATCCCCCAAACACTGGTGATGGGTTGGCTGGCATCTTTGGGTAGAACACTGCTAGAGCTTTCCGGTACGGTCACGGCGGAGGAAGCGAATCCGGGGCGCATCATTGGTGCGTTGCTGCTCTTGGGTGTCATCTACATTATTCGCCATTTGTTCGGAGGCACGCTGCCTATCTCTGGAAATCCCAACGGTGCGGGCTATCGCTTCGGTCATCGCATGATTGCGGTCGCCAATTTTTTGGCCGCGACTTTATTTATTTTCCAATTAACTTGGCATAGTTTATCCGACCCGAATGTGGTGATGATACTGGCGGCATTCACCTCGGCATTCGGCTATTGGGTGATGGCGATGTGGGCCATAGGATTTTCATTTTTATACCAATCGACTCAGCCCAAAACGAGTTCGGGTTCATAACGCCATACCGTTGCAGCGTTGGCAACCAGTGAGAAAATGGATGGCGTGATACGGGATTAAAACGTGCAGCGGCTTGCTTAAATGGAGGATGGCAGTGGCCTGGATCATTACAAAATATTTTTTGACCGCAGCTGTCGTAGTGCTGGTCTCCGAACTGGCAAAACGCAGCGATAAATTGGGCGGGTTTGTCGCGGCACTGCCGCTGGTTACCGTGTTGGCACTCATCTGGTTGTATGTTGAAAAACAACCGGAGACCAAGATAGCAAACCATGCCTGGTACACATTCTGGTATGTCATCCCGACCTTGCCGATGTTCTTGATTTTTCCCTGGCTATTACCGCGTATCGGATTCTGGCTGAGTTTACTGGCCTGTGTCGTAATCACGGTGATTCTTTTCTGGGGGTTCGCGGTCGCGTTGCGCCAATTTTCTATCGAGTTACTTTAGGCGATCAATTCATTTTTGACGCGGCTCTGGCTGTGCGCATGTTGGCGATTCAGTTAAACTCGCGCGCTATGAAAAGCCTGTTCTGCAAATGCATCTGTTATATTTTTTTAGCGTTGTCGCTCGCCGCCTGTGATGGGTGGAATAATCCCTATCCGGCGCAACACAGTGGCGAGTCGGTTTTATACACCGCGTTCACCGGGCGACCCAAACATCTCGATCCTGCGCAAGCGTACAGCGAAAACGAGTACGAATTTTTGGCGGAAATTTACGCGCCGCCGCTGCAATATCATTATCTAAAACGTCCGTATCAATTAATTCCGCTGGCGGCGAGCGCGCTGCCAACGGTGCAGTTTTTTGATGCGCAACATCATGTTTTACCGAGCGAAGCGGCAGCGGAAAAAATCGCCTTTAGCGTTTACGAAATTCATATCCGCGACGATATGCGCTATCAGCCGCATCCGGCGTTTGCCGCTGAACATCAGGATTTGCAAGGCGTACATAGCGTCAGCGATTTCAAACATACCGGCACGCGCGCCGTTACCGCCGCCGATTATGTGTATCAAATAAAACGCCTCGCACATCCGGCTTTGCATGTGCCGATTGCGGGCGTGATGAGCGAATATATTGTCGGCTTCAAAGAATTTTCCGACGCTTTGCAAAAAGAATCGCACCAGCATCCCGAAGATTTTTTGGATTTGAATAATCACGATTTATCCGGCGTGCAAGTGGTCGATGAACACACGTATCGCATCACGC
>JBAVPP010000236.1:0-5592 GCA_049693175.1 Gallionella sp.
ATAATTTCACAGCGGATTTTTGTCTTGCGGCACTGAGTTTTTTCGCGGTTTGCAGATAATTTTGCCGCGCCGCGTGTTCTTGCTTTTCCAATTCAGCAATATCCGCATCACCGCCCAATTCGTTCAGACGCGTACTGACACGCTGCAACACTTCAGCCAATTGCTCAGGTGCAACGCGGTGTTTGCGCGCCGCATCCATGATATTGGCGATGCGTTGCTCTTGTTCGCGCAGCCGCGCCGGATCGGTTTCCAGTCGCTGCTGATAATGGCGCAGACCGTACACCGCTTCCTGCAATTCGGCTTGCGCGCTCTCCAACATTTTCAGCGTGTCGGTCAAGCTCGCGTCATGCGTCAGCGCGTCGCGCATCCGCGTCGTGAGCGCGCCCAGTTGCGCGAGACAAGAATTGTCCGCCTCACTTAATGTCTCCACACCGAACTCGGCGGTTTCCAATAAACTTGCGGCATGAGATAGCCGTTCGTGATCGGCTTGCAACTCTAGCCAATCCGCCGCGCTGAAATTCAGCCCGGATAATTCATCGCATTGGAATTGCAACAACTCGCGCTCGGCGGCAAGCGCATCGGCGTTTTCGCTCAAAGCAATGCGGCGACGCTGCAAGCCTTGCCAGTCTTTATAAAGCGCGGCAACTTGCGCGGCTTGTTGTTCCACACCCGCGTAGCTATCCAACAAAATGCGTTGCGCATCGGGGCGCAACAAAGATTGATGCGCGTGCTGTCCGTGGATGTCGAGCAATAGTTCACCGGCTTCGCGCATTTGTTGCAATGTGGCACTGCGACCGTTGATAAAACCGCGCGAACGCCCGCCCGTTTCCAGCACACGACGCAGCAGGCACACGCCATCATCGCCCGCCAAATCTTGTTCTTCCAACCACGCTTGCACATTTGCATCGACATCAAATTCGGCGGAAATCTCGGCGCGCTCGCAACCGCTGCGCACCATGCTGGCATCGCCGCGCTCACCGAGTGCCAACGACAGCGCGTCGATCAAAATGGATTTGCCCGCGCCGGTTTCGCCGGTCAGCGCGGTGAAGCCGGAAGCAAAATCCAATTCCAAAGAAGAGACAATGACGAAGTCGCGGATACTTAAAAATTTCAGCATTACAGAGTTTGATTCCAGAGCAACTTTTCACGCAACGTGTGATAGTAACTATGACCTTCTGGATGCAGCAAACACGCGCGTTGCGGATGTCCGGTGACAATGATTTTGTCATGCAGTTGTAAATCAAATTGCGTGTGGCTATCGAAGCGCACGCGTATGTCGCTGGTGCGGTGCATCAAAATTTCCAACACCGACGAACTGCTCACCACGATGGGGCGATTGCTTAAAGTGTGCGGACAAATCGGCACCAGTTCCAGCACATTCAGACTGGGATGCAAAATAGGCGCGCCCGCCGACAGCGCGTAAGCCGTCGAACCGGTCGGCGTGGCAACAATCAACCCGTCGGCGCGCTGGTTGGACAAATATTCCCCGTCTATGCGCACCTCGAATTCCACCAGACTGCTGATCTGGCTGCGATGCACCACCATCTCGTTAAACGCCAGCGCGCGAAACACTTCTTCCTCGCCGCGCAATACGCGTGCCGCAATCAACAAACGTTCCTCGATAAGAAATTTTCCCGCCAACATCGCGGCCAATTTCTCCTGCATATTATCCAGCGTCAGATCGGTGAGAAAACCCAACCGCCCCTGATTCACGCCCACCAGTGGCACACCGCATGGCGACAGCGTGCGGGCGATATTCAGCATCGTGCCATCGCCGCCGATGACGACCGCCAAATCCACCACACGCCCGATTTCGTCCAGCGTCAGTGCCGGATAAATATGTTCTTTGAGATGCTCGTCGGTCAGATTGTCGACCACTACCTTCACGCCTTGCGCGCTTAAAAAAGCGGCCAGGCGCAACAAAGGCTCGGCAATTTCTGGAGCCTTGTACTTGCCTATAAGGGCGACGGTTTGGAAAGGAAATTTCATGGGCGCGATTAAACCATACCGGTGTTGGAATCACAAAATTGAATCCGCATTGAAGTTGTGCGGCGAGAAAAATCCTCGTCCTCGCAACCAAAAATCTTATGCCGCCTCGTCCGGCTTGCGTCGCATAAACAAAGCAGGCATTTGTGTCTTGGGTTTTGCCGGTGCGGATTCTGTCGGTTTGACCGGCGCGCTGCGCACACTGGGCTCATAAGGTTTGTCGAACCACGCGTCGCGACTGGGATGTTTGCTGACGGGATGCGGCGCGTAGCTGCGTTCGGAATGCTCGGCGCGCACAGGTTTATGCGCACGCGCCGCAGCGGGCGGCAAATCGCTATTCTGTTTGGGAATTTCGCGCTTGATGAGTTTTTCGATTTCCTGCAAATATTTTTCCTCGTCCGGCGACACCAGCGAAATCGCCGTGCCGGTTGCGCCCGCCCGTCCGGTGCGTCCGATGCGATGCACATAATCTTCCGGCGCGTGGGGAATTTCGTAGTTGATGACCATAGGCAAATGATCGATGTCCAAGCCGCGCGCCGCCACATCGGTGGCGATCAACACGGTCACTTTGCCTTGCTTAAAAGCGTCCAATGCTTGCATACGTTCCAACTGACTTTTGTCTCCGTGTATAGCATCGGCGGCCACACCTTCGCGTTGCAACTGACGTGCTAGCCGACTGGCGGTGAGTTTGGTTTTGGTGAATACAATGGCCTGGGTGGCATCGCTGCCGCGCAGCAGTTGCGCCAGCAGCGCGTGCTTGTCTTCATGCGCGACCAGATAAACTTTTTGCGTGACATTTTCGGCGGTGGCATTGCTGCGCGCCACTTCGATTAGGGTCGGTTTTTTCAAAAAATCTTCCGAGAGTTTTTTGATCTCGTTCGAGAAAGTCGCCGAGAACATCAGGTTCTGCCGCGCCTTGGGCAGCAGCGCGAGGATGCGTTTTAGATCGGGCATAAAACCCATATCCAACATGCGATCCGCCTCGTCCAACACCAGCATTTGCACCTGATTCAACTGCACCGATTTCATCTCGATGTGATCGAGCAGCCGCCCCGGTGTCGCCACCAAAATCTCCACGCCCGCTTTAAGATGCGGAGTCTGCGTTTTGATGTCCACGCCGCCGAATACCACCAGCGAACGCAAGTGCGTGTGCTTGGCATATGCCTTCACACTGGCTTCAACTTGCACCGCCAACTCGCGCGTCGGCACTAAAATCAGGGCGCGCACCACATGGCGCGCAGGCGAAGTGCTGGTGCTGGCGAACGGCAATAATTTTTGCAACACCGGCAGCGCGAACGCAGCGGTCTTACCCGTGCCTGTTTGCGCACCCGCCATCAAATCGTGTCCCGCCAACACCAGCGGAATCGCCTGCGCCTGTATCGGCGTGGGGGTGAGATAACCTGATGTGGTGAGTGACTTTAGGATTTCAGGTGCCAGATTAAGATCGGCGAACGTGACGTTATTCAATGTGTTCTTCTTTTCAAATGAGTGACTGTGAATTTTTTTGCGCGTCTAGTTTATCAACAAAACTTTGCAATTCTTTAGGAAGTGATGCATTCAGATGCATAGGCTGACCCGTGAGCGGATGGGCGAAGGCAATGCTGTGCGCGTGCAGGAACATACGCTTCAAGCCTTGTTTCATCAAGGTTTTGTTGCGCGCGAAATCGCCGTATTTGTCGTCCCCCGCAATCGGGAAACCGAGATGCGAGAGATGCACGCGAATTTGATGCGTGCGTCCGGTTTTAAGCTGCGCTTCCAGCAGCGAAAACTCGTCCCAACTTTTTTCCAAGGTAAATATGGTGTGCGAGGCCATGCCGTCTTCGCGCACCATGACACGCTTTTCACCTTGCGGCGTGTCAAATTTATACAGCGGCAATTTGACATGCTGCTTGGCGTTTTTCCACTGTCCCAACACCAGCGCGAAATAACGTTTGTCGCTGTTGCCCTCGCGCATCACCTCGTGCATGGCAGTCAACGCGGAGCGTTTTTTCGCCAGCAACAACACGCCGGAAGTTTCTCTATCCAAGCGATGTACCAGCTCCAGAAATTTTGCTTGCGGACGGGCGCGGCGCATTTGTTCGATCACGCCGAAACTCACGCCGCTGCCGCCATGCACCGCCACGCCGGACGGTTTATTCAGCACCAGCAGCGCGTCGTCCTCAAAAATAATCGGGAATTCCACAGCGGGAATATGGGCATCCTCCGCGACATTTTTTTCCGCGACGCGTATCGGTGGAATGCGCAGCACATCACCTAATTGCAATTTATAAGTTTGGTCTTTGCGTTTTTTATTGACGCGCACTTCACCGCGCAAGATGCGGTAAATATGGCTTTTTGGCACACCTTTTAGTTGCTTAAAGAGAAAGTTATCGATGCGTTGATCCGCGCCGCTTTCGTCGATCTCTAAAAATGTTACAGATTCTTTGCTTAAACCATTCATTATGCTTATACTTCGCCGCTCGCGCGATTTGGAGTTGGGTGTTTATCGGTATATTCCTGTTTGGAACGCACTTTTGAGGATTCAGTGATGACCCTGTCATCGACCAACTTCCCGCCGCAGCCCGGTTAATATCGTTCACCGGAACCAGCAACGATAGTAATTGATTTACGCGCTCAAAGCACCTGTGGATTTTCCGCGAGGATGTTTAAGTCAGAACACTTAGCTTCAGGTCGAGAACAAGGTCGGCACACATCGCAGCCAGTCTGCCTGTCGATTTTTCAGAATTCTCCCTCGCATTGTGTTCCCCGGCTTTTGCCGCCTCGCCCGATTTTTTTAAGACTCGCTACGATAGAGAGATATTTTGACCAACCGTTTGCACCTGATGATGTTGTTCGCACGATTGCTCACTGTTAGCTCGGTCAGACACGCCTAGCCGCGTGTAGCTATGGTTTTACCCGTGTTAGAGCGCGGGAGAAAATAAAAATGAAACGCATGTTATTCAATGCGACACAACCGGAAGAACTCCGTGTCGCCATTGTTGACGGTCAGAAACTCATCGACCTCGACATTGAAACCGCCGGTAAAGAGCAACGCAAAAGCAATATTTACAAAGCCGTCATCACCCGCATCGAACCCAGCTTGGAAGCCTGTTTTGTCGAATACGGCGGCACGCGCCACGGCTTTTTGCCGTTCAAAGAAGTATCCCCAGATTATTACCAACCCGGTTGCCCCAGCCGCCCTTCCGTTAAGGAAGCGTTGCGCGAAGGTCAGGAACTCTTAGTCCAAGTCGAAAAAGACGAACGCGGTAACAAGGGCGCGGCACTCACGACTTACGTCAGCCTGGCGGGTCGTTACATTGTGCTGATGCCGAATAATCCAAATGGCGGCGGCGTGTCGCGTCGCATCGAGGGCGAGGAGCGCAACGAGTTGCGCGAAGTGCTGTCGCATGTGGAAGTGCCGAACGGCATGAGCATCATCGCCCGCACCGCCGGCATAGGCCGCAACCAGGAAGAGTTGCAGTGGGACCTGAACTACCTCACGCAATTGTGGGATGCCATCGACGGGGCGGCGAAATCCGAAAAAGCCCCGTCGCTGATTTATCTGGAAAGCAGTCTGGTGGTGCGCGCCATACGCGACTACTTCAATCCCGAGATCGGCGAAATCCT
>JBAVPP010000237.1:0-4007 GCA_049693175.1 Gallionella sp.
TGCACGCCGTTAATCAGACCGCGATAATGCAGCACCGGCAAGTCAAAACCGCTGCCGTTCCACGACACAATCTGCGGCGTGTATTTGTCGATACCGTCGAAGAAACGCTGAATGATGCCGCCCTCGCTTTCATCCAAACCGCCCAACGACCACACTTTGAAATTCTTACCTTCGCGCAACACGCAGGAGATTGCCACCACGCGCTGCAAATGATGCTGAATAAAATCGCTGCCGGTTTTTTGGCGACGCTGTTGGAACGCCATCTCCGCCACTTCCGCATCACTCACACGCGCATCCAGCCCATACAACACGCGCAACCCGGCGATGTCGGGTATGGTTTCAATATCAAAAACTAGAGTGGGATTCATTGCGAGAACACCGTGTATGAACAGGCGCGGATATTACCAAACCCTGAAAAGATGCGGCGCATTTTCAGAGATGCCGTCAGTGTGACGACTTCTCAAAACTGCTCGTTCTCACCCAAATAACGCCACTGCCCCACGGGTAAATCGCCCAGCTTGACTTTGCCGATGCGGATGCGTTTTAGACCGGTGACTTTCAATCCCACCAGTTCGCACATGCGGCGGATTTGGCGTTTTTTTCCTTCGCGCAACACGAAGCGCAACTGGTCTTCATTTTGCCAAGTGACTTTGGCAGGCTTAAGATATTCGCCATCCAGTTTCAATCCTTGGCACAATAGCGCGAGACCGCTGTCTTCCAATTCTCCCTGCACGCGCACCAGATATTCCTTATCGACTTTGGAATCTTCACCTATCAATTGTTTGGCGATGCGACCATCTTGGGTGAGCACCAGCAAGCCTTGCGAGTCAATATCCAAGCGACCTGCGGGGGCGAGCCCTAAATGTTGGCTGCGGTGAAAACGATGCGGTGAAGTGTCGTTCGCCCAGCGTGTACTCTCGTCGAACAACACGCTGGCGGGTTTGTAGCCGTGCTCGGCTTGACCGGAAACATAAGCGACAGGTTTGTTCAACAAAATCGTCACGCGCTCTTGCTGGGTGTTTTGTGCGGCGGTGCGCAGCGTGATTTTTTGGTCAGCCGTGACTTTGCTGCCGAGCTGATTGACCGGCACACCATCGACCTCGACCCAGCCTTTTTCGATATAAACATCGGCCTCGCGGCGTGAGCATAGACCGAGTTCGGACATGCGTTTGGACAGACGGATTTTTTCCATGATTGCGTATTGCGAAATTGTGTTGGGCGCGGATTCTACGCTATTGCCCGCGATTCGTTTAATTGCGGCGCGACATCAAAGCAAACCGCGCTCGGCAAACGACAAAATTTTTCCACCCGCGACAACGAAATGATCCAACACGCGCACCTCCACCAAAGCCAATGCCTGCTTGAGTATGCCGGTGAGAAGTTCATCGGCGTGACTGGGTTCAGCGATGCCGGACGGATGATTGTGCGCAAAAATCACGGCGGCGGCATTGTGTGCCAGCGCGCGCTTCACCACCTCGCGCGGATACACGCTGGTCTGACCGAGCGTGCCCGTGAATAACTCCTCGCTGGCCAGCACGCGATGCTGCGTATCCAGGAACAACACCACGAAGACTTCCTGCTGACGTGCGGCTAAAAGCAATTGCAAATAATCGCGCACCGCTTGCGGCGAGTTGAGCGCGTCGCCGTGTTGCAGCCGCTCTTGCAGCGCGCGCCGCGACATTTCCAGCACCGCCTGCAACTGCACGTATTTCGCCTGCCCCATGCCATGCACCGCGCAAAATCTTTGCTGGTCGGCGGCAAACAAATGCGTCAGGTCACCAAATTCATTGAGCAACTCGCGCGCCAGATCCACCGCGCTTTTTCCGGTCACGCCGGTACGCAAAAAGATTGCCAACAACTCCGCATCGGACAACGCCGCCGCGCCGCGTTCCAACAATTTCTCTCTTGGTCGTTCGCCGCTGGGCCAATCTGTGATGGACATACAAACTCCTCATATTGGTATGAGCGTTTGACATGCTACATCGTTTGATTGCCAGTTCGCTCAGCTCGGGGTATATTATAAACATCTTATATATCCGAGTGTTTTAGTTGACTTTGATTTTTAACCACCAAGAGAGGCAAATGATGAAAACAGTAATCGCAAGTATGACAGTGGCAGGTTTGATGTTGATGGGCAACGCAATGGCAGTGGATATGCCTGCGGACGGCAAAACCAAGTGTGGCGCATGCCACGCGATTGACGTGAAAAAAGTCGGTCCGGCGTGGAAAGATGTGGCGGCGAAATATGCGGGCAAACCTGATGCGGTGGCGACTCTCGCTGCCAATATCACCAAGGGCGGCGCGTTCGGTTGGAAGATGGGCAATATGCCTCCCAAAGGTATGGGTGCAACTGATGCGCAGATTCAATCTTTGGCAAAATTCATCGCTGAATTGAAGTAAGTTTTTAAGCACTAAATAAAAAGGCCGACCCCAGTCGGCTTTTTTATTGCTTATTGTTTTGTATATCCCGCGTTACCTATCCCGCGCTTTCTTGTAAGATGCGCGCACTATGGAAACCAGCAAACAAATCGTGCTCGGCATCACCGGCGGCATCGCGGCGTACAAAGCGGCGGAGTTGCTGCGCCTGCTCACCAAACAAGGTGTGGCGGTGCAAGTAGTGATGACGGAAGCGTCTACGCATTTCATCACCACCACCACCATGCAAGGTTTATCGGGCAAGCCAGTCTATACCGACCAGTGGGATGCGAGCGTGCCCAACAGCATGGCGCACATCAATCTCAGTCGTGCCGCCGATGCCGTCGTCATCGCGCCCGCCAGTGCAGACTTCATCGCCAAGTTGGCGCATGGGCTGGCGGATGATTTACTTTCAACGCTATGTCTGGCGCGCAACTGCCCGCTCATCCTTGCACCCGCGATGAACCGCGCGATGTGGCTGAATGCGGCGACACAGCGCAACATCGCGCAACTCATTGCCGATGGCGTGCAAGTATTAGGGCCGGACAGTGGCTTACAAGCCTGCGGCGAAGAAGGTATGGGTCGCATGTTGGAAGCGGAAGTGTTGGCGCAAGATGTACTGGCAATTTTGCGTGCTGATTTGCAAAAAGATGTGAGCGGTAAGCTGTCCGGTAAAAAGATTCTCATCACCGCCGGGCCAACTTATGAAGCTATAGACGCGGTGCGCGGCATCACCAATCGCAGTTCCGGCAAAATGGGCTATGCCATCGCGCAAGCCGCGCTGGAACTGGGCGCAACGGTCACGCTGGTATCCGGGCAGACCGCGTTGAATAAGCCGCGTGACGCGAACGTGGTCGATGTAGTGAGCGCGGCGCAAATGTTCGAGTCCGTCAAACAACACGTCAGCGATTGCGATATTTTTATCGCCGTGGCGGCGGTGGCGGACTATCGCGTGGCACACGTCAGCGAACAAAAAATCAAAAAATCCGACGCGGCATTGACACTGAAACTTGTTCCTAATCCCGACATATTGGCGCATGTGGCGAACCTGCCACAGCCGCCGTTTTGCGTGGGTTTCGCGGCGGAGAGCGAAAATCTTTTTGAATATGCCGAGGCCAAACGCCGCGCCAAAAAATTGCCGCTGCTAGTCGGCAACATCGCGCAACACGCCATCGGCAACGACGAAAACGAATTGGTGTTGTTCGACGACCACGGCAGCCACGCTTTGCCACGCGGCGACAAACTCACGCTTGCACGACAACTCATGCAACATATCGCGCTACGTTTTCAAGGAGCAACAAAATGAAACACCTAAAAATCGATGTCAAAGTTTTGGATCAACGTCTGCATGAAAACATGCCCAACTATGCCACCGGCGGTTCGGCGGGCATTGATTTGCGCGCCTGTATTGAACACGCGATGGTCATCCAACCCAAACAGTGCGAGCTGATTCCCAGCGGCATCGCTATCCACCTCGCCGAACCGCCGGTGGCATAGTTGGGCATGTTTTCATGCAGACGTTGATCCAAAACTTTGACATCGATTTTTAGGTGTTTCATTTTGTTGCTCCTTGAAAACGTAGCGCGATATGT
>JBAVPP010000238.1:0-1522 GCA_049693175.1 Gallionella sp.
GGTAAACCCGCACGGCGGGGTCGCGCTGAACCCGCTGTTATTGCAGGGTGAAGACTTGATTGCTGAAATTAAACGAGCTCACTCTTATCGAAAAGTGATAGTGAGTTCGCGCGAAAAAGGCGACATCATCATGCTAGGCATAGGCGGTTTTACACCGCTCAAAGGCTTTATGAACCATGCCGATTGGCAAGGCGTGTGCGACAACATGAGCATGGCTGACGGCCTGTTCTGGCCGATTCCTATCACGCTTTCCACAGACTCCGTCGCTGCCGATGCGATACCAAAAAATGGCTACATCGCGCTCATGGATCCGGACGACGGCAGTATCCTTGCCACCATGCAAGTCAGCGAAAAATACGTCATCGACAAAGCGCATGAATGCGCAAAAGTGTTTGGCACAACCGACATCAAACATCCCGGTGTGAAAATGGTCATGGCGCAAGGTGAGGTAAATCTTGCCGGCACGGTAAAAGTTTTATCGCAAGGCGGTTTCCCGCAAAAATACGGCGCGATGTTCAAGACTCCGCTCGAAACACGCGAACTATTCAAAGAATTGGGCTGGAATAAAATCGCCGCTTTTCAAACGCGCAATCCCATGCATCGCTCGCATGAATATCTCGCCAAAGTTGCCATTGAAGTTTGCGACGGCGTACTGATACATTCGTTATTGGGCAACCTCAAACCCGGCGATATTCCCGCCGAAGTTCGCTCCCACGCCATCATCGCATTAACCAAAAATTATTTTGTCGCCAAGACCGTGGTGCAAGCCGGCTACCCATTGGATATGCGTTATGCCGGGCCGCGCGAAGCCTTGCTGCACGCGCTGTTTAGACAAAACTACGGTTGCTCACATCAAATCGTGGGACGCGATCACGCCGGTGTCGGCAGTTATTACGGACCATTCGACGCGCATCATATTTTCGACAGAATCCCCAAGGGCGCGCTGCAAACTGAGGCGATGAAAATCGATATTTCTTTTTGGTGCTACAAATGCGGCGGCATGGCTTCGGGTCGCACTTGCCCGCACAGCGATGATGACCGTTTGCAGGTTTCCGGTACACAGTTGCGCAAAATGTTGTCCGAGGGAGCTGAAGTGCCAGCAGAATTCAGTCGTCCTGAGGTACTGGAGATACTACGTAGTTATTACGCCAGTATTGAACAGAGTGAAAAAGTGTAAGTAAAACTTATTTAAGGTTAATTTTTCATCTAAAGTTTTTTAAGGAGAACCTAATGTTCATGAGCAACCCCTTTGCCGAACTTTCGGCATCAATTCCAACCGCCTACATGCAGGGGTACATCATCTTAATGATTCTGCTGGTCATGGGTGGGACAATACTTGACATGTTGCACAAGAAAAGTGCGCAGTACTTTTTCGAAAATGCGAAAAAAGCACAGAAGAGCGCAACACGGTCAGTGAGTAGTGGAGAAAAAGCATCGATTGCCGCTTCAGTGCTGGTGAAGGAAGTATTAACTTCTGGCGAATTCAGTAATACAAAACGCAGGCTTTCCCATCTGTTGACCA
>JBAVPP010000239.1:0-1824 GCA_049693175.1 Gallionella sp.
CGTGAACACAGAGCAAAAACTGCAAGAATGGGATGTCGCGCTGGAACGCCCGCTGCGCTTGCCGAACAAGGCGAACATCGACCACGACATCGGCGCGGCGAATGTGGCTCGTGCGGATTTCGCGTTGGGCGATGCACACCACGAAGCGGCGCGATTGTTGTTGCACTTGTGGTTTGTTTGGCAGCGCGAACAAGCGCAGGTAATGCTGTGGCAACAACAAAATGATATTTACACGCAACAAGCCGGAATGGTGGAAAAACGCGTACTGGCGGGTGATGCGCCCAAGTTGGAATTGAACCTTGCAATTGCGGCAAGTTCGCAGGCACGAGTGTCTTTACAGCAGGCCAATTTGCGCGCGCAAATGGCGGCGAATGATTTGCGACGGCAATTTCCCGCGATCGTTTTGCCCGACACGGTCACCCTGCAAACTCCGCAAGCAATCGTGGAAGCCTACGCTGTTTGGCAGGCGCGCATTCTGGATGACAATCACGAACTGGGTATGGCGCAAGCACAAGCGCAAGTCCTGCAACTGCTGGCGCGTCGCAGTCGTGCCGATCAAATCCCCGACCCCACCGTTGGTTTGCGCTACTCAAATGAAATGGGTGGCAACGAAAAAGTCACGGGTTTGTATTTCAGCGTGCCACTTTCATGGGGGGTGCGCTCAGCCAATGCGCAAGTGGTCGAGCAGCAGGCAAATATCGCCGCCGACCAAGCCGAGTTTGTGCAGCACCGTTTGCAGACCGACATCTATGCCGCTTATCAACAAGCCGTGCAAAGCTATGCCACTTGGCAGCAGGCGCGTGAGGCCGGATTGGCGATACGCGCCAATGCGGAATTGATTGCTAAAGCCTATAAATTAGGCGAGAACAGTTTATCCGATAGCCTTTCGGCGCGACGCATCGCGCAAGAATCCACACTCGCGGAAAATATTTCGCAGCTCGATGCCAATGAAGCGCGCTACCGTTTATTATTGGACGCACATCAATTGTGGCAGCATGAGGAGAGTACGCATGAATCTAAGTGACAGTACAGGCACGCTCGCCGCGGCGTTCACCACGGTCTCGTTTGTCCCGCAAGTCTGGCAAGTGTGGCGCAGCAAACATACCAAAGATATTTCGCTGGGCATGTATGTTTTTTTCACCGTGGGTGTCGCGCTGTGGTTGGTGTATGGCATTCAACTGATGTCGTGGCCCATCATCATCGCCAACGGCATCACGCTGTTACTGGCAGGTATGGTGTTAATGATGAAGCTAAAATTTGGCTGAATGTCAGACGATGAAAGATGTGTAAGCACCCAAAAAATAAAGCACGCCTAAGCGTGCTTTATTTTGACTACAGAACTAAGTGTTCGATTTAGCGGTTATTGCCAAACCCGCCGTTACCGCCGGTGTTTCCACCGCGATTGCCGCCGAATGCGGGACGATCACCGGTACGACGCGGCGCGCTGTTACCGCCAGCGTTGCCACTGCGAGGTTGTCCGCCAAAACCACGACCTTGGTTATTGCCGAAACTGCGTTCTTGTGTGCGTTCCTGACCACCGGCAAAACTATTGCCAAAACCTTGACCGGTACGCGGTGCGCCAAAACCTTCACGGCGCGGTGCGGGCGCATGACGGCTATCCGGTGCGGCATGACGTGGTGCGCCTGTGTTGCCACCGAAGCCACCCGCGCGATTACCCGCAGTTTCACGATTACCGAAATCACGATTGCCACCGCCGAAACCACCCGCATTGCCACGATGACCACCACCGAAACCACCGCCATTACCACCACGGTTGCCGCCGAAGCCGCCGGTGCGTGGGCCGCCATTACCAGCGCGCGGACG
>JBAVPP010000240.1:0-12444 GCA_049693175.1 Gallionella sp.
GGTGTACTGAGAACTTTCCCATCAAAATATTTCGTGAGAAATGACGCACAGCGGCTCGCGATATTGATGTATTTCCCCACTAAATCTGAATTCACGCGCGCCACAAAATCTTCCAGATTCAGGTCGATGTCTTCCATTGTGCCGTTGAGTTTTGCGGCGTAGTAGTAGCGCAAATATTCGGGATTCAAGCCCTGTTTGAGATAGCTGTCGGCGGTGATAAATGTGCCGCGCGACTTGCTCATTTTTTCGTTGTTCACGGTCAAAAATCCGTGCGCAAAAATTTGTGTGGGTGTGCGCAAGTTGGCAAACTTCAACATCGCGGGCCAGAACAAGGAATGGAAATACAAAATATCTTTGCCGATGAAGTGATACAACTCGGTCGTCGAATCAGGCTTCCAAAACTCATTAAACAACCCTTCCCCAGCCCTCCCCTTGTCAAGGGAGGGAGCAGCGGATTTCTCCCCTGACAAGGGGAGGTTAGGAGGGGTTAGCTTTTCACATAGTTTTCTAAAGCTGCCCATGTAACCGACTGGCGCGTCCAACCACACATAGAAAAATTTGCCCGGCGCATCGGGAATCTCAAAACCAAAATACGGCGCGTCGCGTGAAATATCCCAGTTGGACAATCCCGCTTCAAACCATTCTTTCATTTTGTTCGCTGCCTCTTGTTGCAGCGGTGGCGTGGCTTGCGAGGCGAGCGTGCCTTGTGTCCATTGGCTCAAAAATTCCTGGCAACGCGGGTCGGACAATTTGAAAAAATAATGTTCCGAACTGCGGCGTTCGGGTTGTGCACCCGATACGGCGGAGTAGGGATTGATAAGTTCAATCGGCGCGTAAGTTGCGCCGCACGCTTCGCAGTTGTCGCCGTATTGGTCTTGGGCGTGGCACTTAGGACATTCGCCTTTGATGAATCTATCCGGCAAAAACATTTCTTTAACGGGGTCGTAAAATTGTTCGACGGCTTTGGTTTCGATTAAATCTGCCGCGCGCAATTTGCGATAAATATCCTGCGCAAATTGTTTAGTCTCTTCGCTGTTGGTGCTGCCGTAGTGATCGAAAGCGATATTGAATCCGTCGAAGTCAGCTTTGTGTTCATGCCATACGCGGTCGATCAGTTGCTCCGGTGTGATGCCTTCATTTTGCGCACGCAGCATGATGGGCGTGCCGTGCGTGTCGTCGGCGCAAACATAATGCACTTCGTGTCCCTGCATTTTTTGGAAGCGTACCCAGATGTCGGTCTGGATATATTCGACCAGATGACCGAGGTGGATGCTGCCATTGGCATAAGGTAGGGCGGAGGTGACGAGAATTTTGCGAGCCATGTGATATTGATGTATTGCGTTAGAAGGCGCGGATTTTAGCAAATCAAGCGGCATCGCGGCGAATTGGTTAAAATCGCGCCCACAAAATTTCATCAAGGAAGCAACATGAGTATCAAGTCAGACAAATGGATACGCCGCATGTGCGAGCAGCACGGCATGATAGAACCGTTTTCGCCGACGCAAGTGAAAGAAGTCGATGGCAAAAAAATCGTGTCTTACGGCACGTCCAGCTACGGCTACGATATTCGTTGCTCCAACGAATTCAAGCTGTTCACCAACATCAACAGCACCATCGTTGACCCTAAGAATTTTGATCCGAATTCTTTTGTCGAAGTCACCGCCGATTACTGCATTATTCCGCCCAATTCATTCGCGCTGGCGCGCACCGTGGAATACTTCCGCATTCCGCGTTCCGTGCTGACTGTGTGCTTAGGGAAATCGACTTACGCGCGTTGTGGCATCATCGTCAATGTCACGCCTTTCGAGCCGGAATGGGAAGGTTATGTGACGCTGGAATTTTCCAACACCACGCCGCTGCCCGCAAAAATTTATGCCAACGAAGGCGTGGCGCAAGTGCTGTTTTTTGAGAGCGACGAAGTGTGCGAAACCTCGTACAAAGATCGTGGCGGGAAATATCAGGGTCAGCATGGCGTGACCCTGCCGAAGATGTGAAATGCAAAAATATTTTGCCACAGAGCACACAGAGTCCACAGAAAAATCCAGCGCGTCTACTCGGTGTTCTCTGAGAACTCTGTGGCTGGTTTTGTCTTGATTTTTGTATGAACAATGAGACATCTGTTTGTCACAAATTCCCTGCCACGCGCATTATTAAATCTGCGACAATCCGCGCCTTAATCGGTCTGCAACCCTAATCCTTCAATGGAGTACCGCATGAAATTTCGTTTTAGTTACGACATCACATTGGCCTTTGGCAAATATGGGTCTGCACTGAACCTTTCGATTTATTTTGGAGTTGCATTATGAAATTCAGGTTTCCTATCATCATCATCGACGAGGACTTCCGTTCCGAGAACGCCAGTGGTCTGGGCATACGCGCCTTGGCGGACGCGCTGGAAGCGGAAGGCATGGAGGTGTTGGGCGTGACCAGTTATGGCGACCTGACTTCGTTCGCGCAGCAGCAGAGTCGCGCGTCAGCGTTTTTGTTGTCCATCGACGATGAAGAGTTTGGTTCGGGCAGCAAAGAGGATACCGAATTCGCGCTGAAAACTTTGCAGGCTTTCGTCGAAGAAATTCGTTTTAAGAACGCCGATATCCCGATTTATTTGTACGGCGAAACGCGCACTTCGCGGCACATTCCCAACAATATTTTGCGCGAGTTGCACGGCTTTATTCACATGCACGAGGACACGCCGGAGTTCGTGGCGCGCCATATTATCCGCGAAGCAAAATCGTATTTGGACGCGCTCGCACCGCCATTTTTCCGCGCGCTGTTGCATTACGCGCAAGATGGTTCTTATTCTTGGCATTGCCCCGGACACTCTGGCGGCGTGGCGTTTTTGAAGTCGCCAGTGGGACAGATGTTTCACCAATTTTTTGGCGAAAATATGTTGCGCGCCGACGTGTGCAACGCGGTGGAAGAGTTGGGACAGTTGCTGGATCACACCGGGCCCGTGGCGGCCTCGGAGCGCAACGCGGCGCGTATTTTTAATTCCGATCATTTGTTTTTTGTCACCAACGGCACGTCGACTTCCAATAAAGTGGTGTGGCATTCGACGGTCGCGCCGGACGACATTGTGGTGGTGGATCGCAACTGCCATAAATCCATTTTGCATTCGATTATGATGACAGGCGCGGTGCCGGTGTTTCTCACGCCGACGCGCAACCATTACGGCATCATCGGACCGATACCCAAGTCCGAATTTGACATGGAAAGCATACAGCGCAAGATAGACGCGAATCCGTTTATCAAAGACAAAACTAAAAAACCGCGCATTTTGACCATCACGCAAAGCACTTACGACGGCGTGGTATATAACGTCGAGATGCTCAAAGAAATGCTGGACGGAAAAATCGACACGCTGCATTTCGACGAGGCATGGTTACCACACGCGGCGTTTCACGATTTTTACAAAGACATGCACGCCATCGGCAAAGATAGACCGCGCGCCAAAGAGTCGATGATATTCGCGACGCAATCGACGCACAAATTATTGGCGGGCTTGTCGCAAGCGTCGCAGATTTTGGTGCGTGAATCCGAGAGCAAAAAACTGAACAAGCATATTTTCAACGAAGCGTATTTGATGCATACCTCGACCTCGCCGCAGTACGCGATTATCGCGTCGTGCGATGTGGCGGCGGCGATGATGGAGGCTCCGGGCGGCACGGCGTTGGTGGAAGAATCTATCGCCGAAGCATTGGACTTCCGTCGTGCCATGCACAAGGTCGATGACGAGTACGAAAGCGACTGGTGGTTCAAAGTTTGGGGACCGGCGAATATTGCCGAAGAGGGCATAGGCACGCGCGAAGATTGGGTGTTACACGCCGACGATCACTGGCATGGCTTCGGCAATCTTGCCGAAGGTTTCAATATGCTCGATCCGATTAAGGCCACCATTATCACGCCAGGGTTGGATGTGGACGGCGGCTTTTCCGAGAGCGGCATTCCGGCGGCGATGGTCACCAAATATCTCGCGGAACACGGTGTGATTGTGGAAAAATGCGGGCTGTATTCTTTCTTCATCATGTTCACCATCGGCATCACCAAAGGCCGCTGGAACACGCTGCTCACCGCGCTGCAACAGTTCAAAGATGACTACGACAAGAACCAGCCGATGTGGCGCATTCTGCCGGAATTCGCGGCGGCGCATCCGCGTTACGAGCGTGTTGGCTTGCGCGATTTATGCCAGCAAATCCACGAGGCGTACACCTTGCACAATGTGGCGCGCATGACCACCGAGATGTATTTGTCGGATATGCAACCCGCGATGAAACCGTCCGATGCGTTTGCAAAAATGGCGCACGATGAAATTGACCGCGTCGAAATCGACGACCTCGAAGGTCGTATCACGGCGGTGTTGCTGACTCCGTATCCGCCCGGTATTCCGCTGCTCATACCCGGCGAGATTTTTAATAAAACGATAGTTGATTATGTGAAGTTCGCACGCGATTTCAACCAGAAATTCCCCGGCTTCGAGACCGATGTGCATGGTCTGGTTGCCGAAGTAATAGATGGTCAAAAACGCTATTTTGTGGATTGTGTGCGCTAATCCATTTGCCACTTGGAAGTTCCGGTATATGTAACTATCGGAACTTTAATTTGTTACAGAGTGTTATTTAATTTGTAACAAAATATTATTTTGTTTGTCATTTGGCGTCGTTATCTTTGCGCGGTCGAAAACGTACCGTGTAAAAGAATATGCTCGCTTGGTCAGAAGAAGAACCTCCCCGTAAAGCCCGAATAGAAATCATCCCGATGATAGACGTGATGATGTTTTTGCTCGTCTTTTTTGTGCTGATTAGCCTGAACGTGATTCCCGCTTTGGGCATCAAAACCAGCCTGCCCGGATCGGCACAGCCGGAAAAATTGCAAGTGCGTAAACATGCCGTGGTGACCGTTGCCAAGACCGGGCAGATACAACTCGACGGTTCGGATTATTCGCTGGCCGGATTGACTTCATCCTTGACGCAGCTCAAAGCAAGCGGAGAAGTGGATGTTGTTATCAATAGCGACAAAGAAGTTTCCGTGCAACAACTGATAGACGTGATGGATAGCATCAAATCTTCCGGCATCACTTCTATCGCGATTGCTTCCACGCGAAAGCCATAGTGATGAGCGCGGTCATCGCAAAATCATTGCAGCAAAAAAGAGAAACTGCCGCCCAACTGGGGACGGTTGTCATCGGGCTGCTTATTTTTGCGGCATCGCAACTGATCGTGATGCAAGCCGATGAGCCCAAGCGTGATGAGCCTATCAGTCTCACCATTATTCCGCCGCCTATCCCGCCTGAACCCATAGTCGTGCCACCGCCGCCAGTTGTACAGCCGCCCCAGCCGGAGAAAGTGTTGGAGCATCCCAAGCAAGTTATACCCGTTACCGAAACGCCCGCGCCCGTGCAACAACCGGTGGTCGCGCCACCCGTGCAGCCGGTGGAAAAAGTCGAACCTGTGAAGGCCGTTGCCGATGTCCCGCAAAGCAATGCCGCCGCTGAGGGAATGTTTGCGCAGGATGTGCGCTCACGTATCGAACGCAAAAAGATTTATCCCGATACCGCACGCGATTTGGGAATGAGCGGCGAAGTCGAAGTGTCCTACGAACTGGATAGAGCGGGCAATTTGCTCAGAGCCGAAATCACCGCATCTTCGGGTTACAAATTGCTCGACCAAGCCGCACTCAAGGCGGTCAAGTCAGCCACTTACAAAAGTTTTCCTGTTGATGCATGGCTGGGAGTAAGTAGCAAAGTTTTTCGTACCAAGTTGGTCTTCTCAATTAACCAGTAAGGAGTGTTTATGCAACGCTGTAAATGGAAATTAAAGCCGGTGGTTATGCTCGTCGCATCCGTATTTGCCAACGCCGCATTCGCGCAAGATGAAGGCGTGGTGCAAACCGAAAACGTATCCGTATTTGGCCAAGGTCAAACCCGCCAAGTGCAAAGTATCAATCAGGTTGATATGCAAGAAACTGTTCCGGGTACCAGCCCGTTAAAGGTTTTGGAAAAATTGCCGGGCGTGAGTTTTCAATCTTCCGATCCTTTTGGCGCATATGAATGGTCAACCCGTTTTGGCGTGCGCGGCTTCGGTCAAAACTACATGGGCTTTACGCTCGATGGTATTCCGCTGGGTGATATGAGTTACGGTAACAACAACGGTTTGCATATCAGCCGCGCGATCATTTCTGAAAATATCGGGCGGGTAAATTTGTCGCAAGGTTCGGGTTCTTTGGGCGTGGCTTCGACCAGCAATTTGGGCGGCACGGTGCAGTTTTATTCCGCCGATCCTGAAAACCAAATGGGCGGAACAGTCGAGCAAACCGTCGGTAGCAGCAGCATGTCGCGCACCTATGCGCGGGTCGATACCGGAATGCTGGGCACAAACACCAAAGCCTATTTTAGCTATGACGGGCAAAATGCCGAGAAGTGGAAAGGTTGGGGGCCGCAATCACAAGAGCAATACAACACAAAACTGGTGCATACCTTCGGCGAAAACAAGATCAGCGTGTTCCTGAATACTTCGGACCGCAGCGAAACCGATTATCAGGATTTGTCACTGGGTATGCAGCAAACATTGGGCTGGGGTTGGGATAATTACGCACCCGATTGGCAGCGTGCCATCAATGCGGCGAATAAAATCTATACCGGCGGTGTGCAAAACATCAACGCGGCGACCGGTCCTTTGGATGCCGCTTATTACCTGGGTCGCGGCTTGCGCAAAGATAAGCTGATGGGGACGACGCTGGACTTGGCTTTGACGGATGAGCTGCGTTTGAAATCGACGCTTTATTCGCACACCAATCAAGGTCAAGGTCAGTGGTACACGCCTTACACACCGTCACCCGGAACACCTGCGGCGGCGGGCGTTTACACCGGTCCGGGCTTGCCTATTTCGATACGCACCACCGAATACAGCATCCGCCGCACCGGTGTGGTAAACGATATGAGCTGGACCAGCGGAATCAATACGGTGAACGGTGGTTTGTGGATGGAGAAAAGCTTTAGCACCTTGGCGCGTAACTACTATGCGGTGACCGGTCCGACCGATACCAACTACTTTTTGACCAATCCGTTTGCCACCGATTTTGCGCAGGATTTCACTACCACTACTACCCAGTTTTATGCGCAAGACACCTTGGCTTTGATGGATGGACAAATGAAAGCGAACTTCGGTTTCAAGTCACCCAAGGTTCAGATCGACACGACCAATCAGGCGGGCAATCGCTCCGGTGGCAGTTTGACCGCGAAGAAAAGTTTTCTGCCCCAAGCCGGTGTCAATTTCAGTTTGAACGACACCAGCGAAGTGTTCGGCTCGGCTTCGCAAAACATGCGCGCTTATCAACCGGGTGTGAATGGTCCTTTCTCGCAAACGCCAGCCGCTTTCACTGCGGGCTTGCCGGGCCTCAAGCCTGAGACTTCGGATAATTTCGAGGTGGGTTATCGTTACAAAGGCGACAGCTTGCAAGGTTCGGTGACGGCGTATCTGACCAACTTCAATGATCGCTTGCTGCAAATCGCATTGGCACAAGGTATCGTCAGCGTGCCCGGCACATTTGTGAACGTGGGTAAGGTGCAAAGCAAAGGGGTTGAGGCGGCATTGTCATGGATTCCGGCGCAGAACTGGACCTGGTTCAATTCTCTGACTTTCAACGATTCGCAATACAAATCGGATTACACCAATGCGGGCGTGGTGGTGAACACGAACGGCAAGCAAGTGGTCGATGCGCCGAAAATGATGTTCGATTCGGATGTGAATTATGAGTACAACGGATGGTTCAGTAATCTCGGCGGCAAGTACACCGGTCAGCGTTACTACACTTATCTGAACGACAATAAAGTTGCCGGATACTGGTTGCTGAATGCCTCCACCGGATACAGGCAAAAAAATGTGGCGGGATTGAAAGAGTTTGCCGTGCAGCTTTCCGTCACCAACTTGCTCAACAAACATTACTTCAGCACCATCGGTAGTAACGGTTTCGTCGCATCCGACCCGCAGGGCGCGTTCGCCACTTTGCAAGAAGGCGCGCCACGTCAGGCATTCGTGACAGCCAGCGGTAAGTTTTAATCGTCCCATTTGACCGGAGCAGTCTTGCTCCGGTCATTTTTATTTTTAGGAAACGGATATGTCTTTTACTTTAATACATGATGTGGTCATGTACCTGATGATCGCGGTGCTGTTGCTTGCCACTTACGTCATCATCGAACGCCTGATTTTTTTCGCCGTCACTTTGCGCGAGGGAAAAAATGTGGAAAATTTTGTGCATAGTCATTTGCACGATAAAAAATTACACAACCAGATTACCGATACTTTTGCTACGCAAACCAGTCCGCAAGCGCAGGCGATTTGCGCGGTCGTCAAAGCCAGCGAAAACCAGCATACCCACGAGCAGTTGGAATATATCGTGCAGGCGATTTATGTCGCCAAAAAAGTGCTGGTCGGCCCACGGCTGTGGATGCTGGACACCATCATCACCATGTCGCCGCTGCTCGGTTTGCTGGGCACGATACTGGGCATCATCGACGCGTTCCATAGTTTGTCTTCCGGCAATGCGGCGGCTGATCCGGCGGCGGTGAGTCGCGGGATAGGCACGGCGTTGTATGCCACCGGATTCGGCATATTTATCGCGCTCTATGCCATGATGTTCTTCAACTACTTCAATAACAAAGTCGAACAAATCAGCAATCAAATGAAACTCATTTCATTGACCGTTTTGGGCGCGCGCTAAATTGCAGTTGGAGATGAAAATGCATCTGTGTTTTAAGTTGAGTGTACTGGCGGGCGCGATGTTTTTATCCCCGGCGATGGCGGCGACCATCAAGACGGCCACGCCTATCGAACATGTCATCGTGATTGTCGCGGAGAACCGTTCTTTCGATAATTTGTTTGCCACCTATCAACCCAAAAATGGTCAGACCATCTCCAATTTATGGTCACGCGGTATCGTGCTGGACAACGGCCAGCCGGGAAAAAATTTCGCGCTCGCGGCACAGCATATTGCGCGCAATGTCGGCGCGTATTCGGCGACCCCGGAAATTGTCGGCAGCTATGACAAGTTGCCGCAACCGTATGCGTTTGGTGCGTTCGGGCAACGCAAAGATATTCCCGATGCGCGCTTCCCGGCGGACTTGGCTAACGGCCCGTTTCCGCTTTCAAAATATGTGAGTTATGGCGCGCACACCGGCGATCCTGTGCATCGTTTTTTTCAGATGTGGCAACAAGTTGATGGCGGTAAAAACGACCTGTTCGTGTGGACGGCGACCACCGTCGGCATAGGCGGGAGCAATGGCAATTTACCCTTGGCATCGGGCCGGACTTTTCAGGGCGGCGTGGCCATGGGTTTTTACAATATGGCGATGGGCGACGCGCCTTATTTGCGCGAGCTGGCGGATGAATACGCGATTGCCGATAACTATCATCAAGCCGTGATGGGCGGGACGACCGGAAACTATCTCGCGTTAACCACGGCGGATGTGACATTTTTCACGCGTGACGGTAAGCCTGCCGTGCCAACCGCCAAGCTCATCGAGAATCCCGATGCGCAGCCCGACACCAATAACTGGTACACCGAAGACGGTTACAAAGGCGGCAGTTATGTGAACTGTTCCGACCCGAAAAATCCCGGTGTGCGGGGCATTAACGCGGTGCTGCAAGCCTTGCCCTACAAGGCTTTTAACGATGGCAACTGCGCGCCAGACACCTACTACATGGTGAACAATATGGAGCCGTCATTTTCACCCACAGGTGAGCGGCTCGCTGCTGGCGATGACAAGTTACCGCCGCAAACGATCCCCAGCATAGGTGATGCATTGAGCGCGCAAGGTTTGTCTTGGCGTTGGTATAGCGGTGGCCGCAATGACGGCAAAAATGTGGATAAAGAATACTGCGCCATGTGCGACACGCAGTCGTATTTTCCATCGACCATGTCGGGTGTGGACAAAGCCAATTTACAGGATTTGCAGCAGTTTTATGTGGATGCGCAGCAGCCGGAAAGCCGCTTCCCTGCCGTGTCTATACTCGCCCCCTATGACAGTGTTTCAGGGCATCCGGGCTATGCGATGGAAACCGGTTTCGACGAGCTGTTGCGCGGTGTGGTGAACAAAGTCAAACAGAATCCCGCGCTATGGAGCAAGACCGCCATCATCGTGACATTTGACGAAAGCGGCGGCTACTACGATTCCGGTTATGTGCAACTCATAGACTTTTTTGGCGACGGTCCGCGTGTGCCGCTGATGGTGATTTCACCGCACGCCAAACACGGTTATGTGGATCACACTTATTACGATCACGCCTCCATTTTGAAGTTCATCGAACACAATTGGAATATGCCAACCTTGTCGGCCCGCAGCCGCGATAATTTGCCCAATCCGGTACACGATAAAGCGTCGCCCTACATTCCAAAAAATCGCCCCGCGATTGGCGATTTGATGAATTTATTTGATGAGTCAAAATGAGCAAATCCCATCTGTCCGTGTTGTTGTTTTCTTTGTTTGTGTTGTCGCTACTCTTGCCGCTTATCGGTCATGCCGATTCGGGTGTGAGTGCGGTTGAATTCACACCGACTCCCGCGCCTGAAAACGATGCGGAACGCGGCAGTTTTTACACGCGTTCCAGTGCCATCGTGACCTATCAAAACGGCACGCAAAAAATCTTTCCGCTGGGGTATCGGGCACTGTATCGCTCGGCTGACAAAATCGGAAACTGGCAGGCGGGCATGATTGTCGATCAGCACGGCGCAGCCATAGAACGCTCCGCCGCCAATGCGGAAGGCGAAATCGCGCAAGGACCATTTTTTTCATACTCGCCGGATGGCAATTCTTTGTTGAATATCCAACCCGGACAACACACGGCAACGCTGCTCACACATTTTGAATATCACACCGAAGCCGCCAATGTCGATGCGGGCAAACCCGCGTTACAACTGTATGGACAATTACCCGCCGTAATCAACGCGGCGCGGGTGGTGCAAAATAAAAATACCGGCGAACTCAAGGTGGTGGATTTGCACAATGTGGATGCGGCAAGCGTCGATGGAATTTGGACGACGTGTGCTGCCAGTCAAACGCCGTGGGGCACACATCTGGGCGGCGAAGAATATGAACCGAACGCCAAGCAATTTGAAACCGACCCCTTGGCAACGATGAATCTTTACACGGATACGCCGGGCAAAAATGCGCAGTCCGGCGGCAGCAATCCTTATGCATATGGCTACAAGTTTGAGGTGTCGGTCAGCGCGCAAGGCGGGGCGCATTTGGTCAAACATTATGCGATGGGCCGACTGGCGAATGAATTGGGTGATGTGATGCCGGATAAACGCACCACCTATATGGGCGACGATGGCCGCGACACGGTGATGTTCATGTTTGTGGCGGACGAAGAGTCACAACTTTCCGCCGGAACGTTGTATGCCGCGATCTGGCTGCAAACCTCGGCGGTGAATGGCGGCAAAGCCGGACTGCGTTGGATTGCATTGGGTCATGCGACGGATGCGGAAATCCATAAACTGGTGCAAAGCGGCATACGTTTCTCCGATATTTTTGCCGTGGCAACGGCGCAACAAGTCAAAGCGGATGCGGAAAAATACCGCGACTTTAAGCCTGTGTATGTGTATGCCGGAACAGGTAAAGAAAACGCGCATCTGGAATATTTACAAGTGAAACCGGGTCAGGAAAAAGCCGCCGCATTTTTGGAAAGTCGCCGTTATGCCGCGCTATTGGGCGCGACCAGCGAGTTCACTAAAATGGAAGGTGTGACCCACAACGCCCGCGACAAACGGCTGTATCTGGTGATGTCGTATATCGAAAAAAGTATGCTGGACAAACAAAACGAAGATAGGCCGCGCGATGACATTAATCTGGAAGGTGATGCCAAAGATTTGGCGTGTGGCGCGGTATACGAAGCGCGTTTGGGCGGCGGACAACGCGATATTTTAGGCGCGACAATTTCCAGCGATTGGGTTGCCAGCAGTATTCAGGCGTTGGTGACCGGCGCGAAAAAACCGTTTGGCCAGATGCGCGGCGAGCTGGACAAATGCGACACTGAACGTGTGGCGAATCCCGACAACATCAAATATTCGGAAATCATGCGCACCTTGTTTATCGGCGAGGATAGCGAGAATCATCTGAACAATTTTGTGTGGGCCTTCAACATTGATAAGCAGCAGGCGGTGCGGATTTTTTCCGCGCCTATCGGGGCGGAAAACACCGGCTTACAAGTGGTCGAGAATTGGAATGGGCACGCTTACTTGATGAGCAACATTCAGCATCCCGCCGCGCGGGATGATCTCAAACAATACCCCGATGCCATCAAAGACACCTTGCGCGCCACTGTCAGCCAGAAGGGTGTGGTGGGTTACATAGGCGGGTTGCCGGCAATCAAATAGCTTTCGATGCAGCCTTGCTCTTGGCAACCTTGACAGGCTTTTTTGGTTTCGCCGCCGGGGCTGTTTTTACTTTTG
>JBAVPP010000241.1:0-8921 GCA_049693175.1 Gallionella sp.
ACGTCGATGAGGCGTTGCGCGTGCCAAACAGCGACATCCGCCTATTCGGCAAACCGGTATCCTTCCAACGCCGCCGCATGGGCGTGGCACTGGCGACAGGCAAAGACACTGACGAGGCACGTCAACGCGCGAAGTTAGCGGCGAGCAAAGTTGTGCCGGTTAAACCTTAACCCTCCAACGTCGCCTTCACACTCGCACGCTCACTCATCCCCGCAAACCACTTTGCGAGATTGGGATGCGCGGCGCGCCAGTCGCGGTCGGGTTGGCGTAGGTCGAGGTAAATCAACATGCTAGTCAGTGACAAATCCGCGAGCGTGATGGTGTTGCCTTCGCACCACTGATGCGTGCCGAGTTGCTCGGCAATATGGGCGAGCGCGCGGGTGATGGCATCGTTGTGGCGGGTGATGGTTGCGGCATCTTGCATGGCGGTTTCGCGCATCGTTTCAATGCGCACCACCACCGCCGAATCCATAATGCCGTCCGCTAAGGCTTCCCAGCGTTTGACGCGCATCCGTGCCAGCGCGTCGTTGCGCGGAATCAAAATTGGCGAATCGTTAAGTGTGTCGGCGTATTCGGCGATGACGGGCGAATCAAACACGCAAGTGTCGTCATCCAAAATCAGCGCGGGAATGCGACCCAGCGGATTGGCTCTTGCCACTTGGCTGCCCGGCTCGCGCGGCGCGTCGATGAGATAGGTGTGCGCGATGTTTTTTTCCAACAACATCAGACGCGCTTTGCGCACATAAGGGCTGGTATTTGTGCCGAGTAGTTTCATGGTTGTTCTCCGGTGGATTTGATTTTGCGAACGCGGATTGTTAAGCAGGATGCGCTACAACACAAGTTAATTCGAGTTACACTTTTTACTGGTAAAGTGCGCACGTTTTTATAATTCCAATATCAACATTTATGTCCTCACACAATTTTTTCATCATGCTTATTCCCGCTTGCATCGCGCTACTCGGCGGCGTGATGGCATCGTTCTGGAGCCCGTCACATCAGGCGCGCAGCCTCATTCAACATTTCGCGGCGGGCGTGGTGCTAGCGGCATTGGCGGTGGAACTATTGCCGGAAATCGAACGCGAACACGCGACAGGTTGGGTGCTAATTATCGCTTTCGCCTTCGGCAGTTTATTTATGTACGGCATGAAATTATGGACGCTGCGCATGGAACATCAAGCCGCTGCCAACGCGGTTGAAGGCTTGGCGATTGGGCTATTGCTGGCGACTTTTATCGACGTAGCAACCGACGGTTTTATCATCGGTGCGGGCTTCGCGGCGGGCGGTGCAACCGGCACGATTTTGGCACTCGGTTTGTCGGTGGAATTATTATTTTTAGGCTTGGCACTCGCGTCAGAAGCGACCAAAGGCTGGCGCATCATCGCCATCTCCGGCGCGTTGGGTGGCACGGTATTAGCGTTCGCTTTGTTAGGTAGTTATTTGTTGGCGGGCGCGTCCGGCACAGTCATCGGCGGCGCGTTGGCGTTCAGTGCCGCCGCCCTACTTTATCTGGTCACCGATGAATTGTTGGTCGAGGCGCACGAAGTCGAAGATGTGCCCGCTTCCACCTTGGTTTTGTTTGCTGGTTTTTTGGCATTTTGGAGCATACAACTCGTTGGCGCTTAAGTCTCAGATTGAGTCTTTGCCGTGGCCTAACACCGCCATCACCAAACGTATTGTGGCGAGACTAATACGGCATGACAGCCGCGTTAGCCAACTATTTTTTTTCCAATCTTGCAACGAAATACGCAAGCCGTCGTGCGCGATGGCTTGCAACAAACTGTCTCGCAACTCAGTAGAAAAAGCCTCGTCATACACCACTAAATTTGCCTCGCGCGCCAGCAGCAAACTCATAGGATCAATGTTGGACGAACCCACCGTCGCCCAATGTCCATCGACCACCGCGACCTTGGCGTGCATGTAGCTGGCTTGATATTCATAGATTTCTATTCCTGCCGCGAGCAGCTGCTCATACAAGGCGCGGGTGGCGTAATGCTGCAAACGATATTCCACTTTTCCTTGCAACAGCAACACCACTTTCACGCCGCGCTGCGCGGCATGAATCAGCGCGCGGCGAAACGTACTACCGGGTAAAAAATAGGCGTTGGCAAGAATAATTTCATGGCGCGCGTGACCGATGGCATTCAGGTACGCGTGTTCTATGGCATGGCGATGACGAAAATTATCGCGCAACAATAAGCGCAAGCGCGTATGGGCCGATGGATGGGAGAGACGCGGCCAGATGATTTTTGCGCGCTGCCGCAGCGTCGCCCAAGTCACCAGATTCCACATATATTCCGTCGCCTCGCGCACTTCGCCAGCCATCGCACCTTGCACGCGCACGGCATAATCAAGGCGCGGTGCATCATGTTCGGCATCCACCGGCACGTCATCCAAAATATTGATGCCGCCGACAAACGCAATGTCCGTGTCTATCGCCACCAGCTTGCGATGCAGGCGACGCAAGCGTCTCATGCGACTGCGCTTGAGCGTGAACGGCGAGATGTCGCGCCTAAACCACAACACTTGCACGCCATCGTTTTGCAATTCGTCCAACCAGTGTGGCGACAATTCCGCCGCGCCAAAACCATCCAACAGCAAGCGCACTGCCACACCGCGCAAAGCCGCACGGCGCAAGGCATCCGAGATGCTGCGCCCAGTTTCGTCCGGCGCAAAAATATACGTTTCGAGGTAAATCGAACGCTGTGCGAGATTGATGTCCGCGCACAACTGCGGAAAATATTCCACACCGTTTTTCAACAGCGTAAGTTCATTGTGCGACACCTGATGACTGCGCGTCATAGTGCGGTAAGCTGCGCCGATAACGCCGCGTGATCGGAGATGTTTTGCCATGCGCCGCCGGTATGCACACGGCTTTGCAACACTGAAAATCCGCGCACATAAATTCTATCCAAGCGCAACATCGGCATGGCCGCCGGAAAACTTCTGGCGAGCTGTCCTTTATGCAGTTGAAAAGCATCGTGCAGCCCCAGTTCAAACGCCAATACATGTCCCAAATTATTGCGCCAATCGTTAAAATCTCCGGCGATAATCAACGGCGCATCGGGTGGAATAAATTTACGCACATAGTCGGTCAACACCCGCGTCTGAGTACGTCGACCTCGCGCAAATAAACCAAAATGCGCGCACAGACAATGTACCGCTATGCCATCGGGCATTTTAATTTCGGTATGCAGCAACCCCCGATTCTCAAAACGATGCGCGGAAATATCATTGTTCGACGCGTGCAAAATCGGGAAGCGACTGAGAATCGCATTGCCATGATGACCCGCCGCATAAACAGAATTTTGCCCGTAAGCCGTGTGCGGCCAAATTTCTTCGGCGATAAATTCATGCTGCGGTTTATCGGGATAATCGAAATGGCGAAAACGATGCGAGCGATGTTCACCCTGCACTTCCTGCAAAAACACGATGTCCGCATTCAATTCGCGCAAACGTTCGCGTAACTCGTGCAGCACCATATGGCGATTGAATTGCGAAAAGCCTTTGTGGATGTTGTATGTGGCAATGTGCAGGGTAGACATAGTGATTATTCTACATCCCCTTATGCGAAAAAAATCTTGCAAATATGCGCTTCATCTCTTTTGCGATTTTGTCCTATAATCACAGCGCACTGGTCACTATCACATAGAAAAATAATCATGGATCAAAAACTACTGCGCATCTTGGGTGGAGACACCCATTATTATCCCCACGCTTTGGAGAGCAAGTATCCTCGCGTGTTCGCCACGCTGATGACGCTTTGGGATGAGCCGGAAGGCGAAGCCTACTTGAATAAATTACTTGTCAGCGAGCGTTCCGACCGTGAAGGCTTTCCGCCTGAAGTCGCAACGGAGATTGTGCACCTCAGCTTAGTCCATGCCGGTCAACATCAAAAAAATGTGAAGCAAGATGTGTGGGAACCGGAGGCTAGAATATTTGCCAATTTTGATCCGCTCGCCGCACCTAAGGACGCGCTCGCCTGGCCAGCTATACCGTCCGCTACCACGCTAGCACTCAATCAACTCGGCATACATGCCACTTCGGAGGGATTTTTCCGCGCGGCCGCAACGGGCAATATGGCTGCCATGCGTCTATTTCTGGAAGCGGGTGTTCCGCTCGAAACCCGCAATGAAGAGGGCTGGACCTGCCTCATGTCAGCCGCCTATAACGGCAAAGAGGAGTTGGCAAATCTGCTGCTGGCCAAGAGTGCCGATGCCTTGTCCATCGATACGGGCGGCAACACCGCGCTACACTGGGCAGCCTTCGCGGGCAGGTTGGAGTGTTGCAAACTACTGGCAAAATACGGTGCGGAAATTGATGCGCGCAGCAACTTCGGCTGGACACCCTTATATCAAACTGTCGCACGCGGTCACCTGATCGTCACGGCATTCTTGATTGCACAAGGTGCGGACATCAATGCCTCGGCAAAGGATGGGCTGACACCGCTGCATAAAGCCGCCGCCACTGGCGCGGCGCACATGATACGCTTGCTTTTGAGTCACGGTGCCGATCCCTATTTAACCAATCAGCTTGGCGAAACGGCTCTGGATCTGGCTATCAAAAACAACCATGACGAAGCCGAGGCCATGCTGCGCAACGCGGGTTAATCTGGCTAACTCACCCGGTACTCCAAGCTCTGGGACGCTTCATGCCCGCTATTTTGCACGCCTGCTTCACATAGCCGTAAGGAAATAATTCAAATATTTTGTTGCGTGACTCGGCACCCAATCGCTCGGCAAGATGTTTCATCACATGTCTAACATCGGGAGCGACCTGATGCTCCGCATAAGATTGGCGCATAAAGCGAATCGCATCCCAATGATCTTCAGTGAGTTGAATATTCTCTTGGCGGGCAAATTCTTTGGCGATTTCGTCGTTCCAAGTAAGCGGATCAATCAAGTAACCTTCATCATCGATGTCGGGTAACTGCATCTCATTCTCCTTATCCAATTTTTGCGTGCCAAACCGGATTGGCAGCGTATCTTAAGATTAATCGCATATTTTTGTCACACTAAAAATAGCACGCCTTTCGCCAGAAGTATCAATAAAATTTATTCGGATGCATAAAAAACCGGCAATCTGATACCCCTAAATTCTGCCGTAGTAATAGAATGTCACCAGTTAAAAATTGTTCACGCCAGCCGCAATATTCAAATATCAAGAGGAACTCCATGAGAGATATCGTCAGCCAATATCGCATCGAAAATCAGCCCTACTATCGTCCGGTATCGGACGAAATTGCAGTCTACGAAGCCGCCTATTCCGCGCGTATGCCGATGATGCTCAAAGGGCCGACCGGTTGCGGCAAAACACGTTTCATTGAACATATGGCTTGGCGTTTGGGCAAACCTCTCATTACTGTGGCGTGCAATGAAGACATGACCGCATCCGATTTGGTCGGACGTTTTTTACTCGACGCAAACGGCACGCGCTGGCAGGATGGCCCGCTCGCCATTGCGGCTAGACACGGCGCGATTTGCTATCTCGATGAAGTGGTCGAGGCGCGTCAAGACACCACCGTGGTGATACATCCGCTCACCGATAATCGTCGCGTGTTGCCGCTGGAAAAAACTGGCGAGCTCATTCAAGCACATCCCGATTTTCAACTGGTGATTTCTTATAATCCCGGCTATCAAAGCGTGATGAAAGATTTGAAACAATCTACCAAACAACGCTTCGGCGCGCTTGATTTCAAATATCCCGAAAGCGCGATTGAGGAAGAAGTTGTCGCCCATGAAACCGGCGTAAACAAAGACATCGCGCAAAAACTGGTGTCGATTGCAAAAATGGCGCGCAACCTCAAAGGTCACGGTTTGGACGAGGGTATTTCCACGCGTATGCTGATTTACGCGGCCAATTTGATTGTCAAAAATGTAGCCGCAAAAAGAGCCTGTGGCATCGCGCTAATCTCGCCTATCACCGACGATCTGGATATGCGTGACGCGCTGGACGCGGCTGTGACGACCTTCTTCGGCTAAACAATGTGTAACGCAAATCCCATTGTACGGTTCTTCCGGACTAACCCATATCGGGGAAAAATCGCGCGATGAAATCGACTCTCGGTCGCCTCGCACGCGGCGTGAAAAAACATCTCGGATTGCGCAGTAAAATCTCAGCCCCCCGCAAGATTCAACGTCATCCCCAGCAAACGTGTTTGATGGACGTGCAACGCCGCATCAGAATCTATTTGCAGGCGATGTGGGGCTGCGATTTTGTCATTAAAAAATTGGAAGGGGATTTTGACATAGGCGAAATCGTTGCCCCTTGCGTCAAAAATTATTTCATACATCTGCCCGATATTTTTCAAGATTTCACCCGGCTCGACGGCATGCGTGTCAACGGCTTGGACACTTATCGAGCGGCCGCCGCCCATGCTGCGGCGCACATCATGTATTCCAACACACGCTTCCCGGAACAAACTCTCAGTCCCTGGCAAAAAGCCGTGATTGGGGTGCTTGAAGACGCACGCGTGGAAACTTTATCCATACGCAAATTTCCCGGTTTGAAACAACTTTGGACGCAGCAACACAGCGTCACGCCTGAACACAATCTGACCGCCAGCGACTATCTGGATCGGCTCGCGCGCGCCTTAATGGATGAGACTTACCAAGATGGTGATACGTGGATTGAACAAGGGCGTGAACTATTCAAAGCCGCAGATAATTTGGACAGCAATCTTGTTTGCCACAACATCGGGCTGACGCTGGCACTCGCATTTGAAAACAAGAAAATCAAGTTCAATCTCCGCTCTGACAAACTCACCGCGCCCTATCGTGACGACAATCTTTATATGTGGGACTTGACCCATTTGGATGTGACACAAGAGGATGAACTGCCGACCGCTTTTCTGAATTTCAAATTGTTGCTCACCGGCAACGAAGGTCAGGGCGATGTGGCAGATAACAAAGATGCTCCGGTCATTCCGTCGCGGGAAGCCATCAAGCAAGTGGCGGCTTCCGACACCTATGTTTACTCGGAATGGGATTATCGCAGCCAGATCGACACCCCCTCATGGGTAACCTTGCGCGAGGTTGCGCCCAAGCCCGGCGACTTGAGCAAAATCGATGAGATTAACGCGCAACACAACCATCTTATTTCGCGCATGAAAAATCTGTTGCAAGCCATCCGCTACCGTGGGGTAAACCGCATCAGAAAATTGGAGGAAGGCGACGAGATCGACATCAATGCCGCCATACGCGCACAAATGGACATGCGCATGGGCAGTCAGCCCGACACGCGGATTATGATGCGCACCATACGCAACAATCGTGACATTTCGGTGCTGATGTTGCTGGATCTTTCCAACTCCACCAACCTCAAAGTGCATGGGCAAGACCACACCGTGCTGCAACTGACCCAACAGGTGAGCGTGCTGTTTGGCGGGGCGATTGAAACGGTAGGTGATCCATTTGCAATTCACGGCTTCTGCTCCAGAAGTCGCCACGATGTCGAGTATTTTTGTTTCAAGAATTTTGACCAAGCCTATGACGATGTCGCCAAAGCGAAAATCGCCGGCATGACCGGACAACGCTCCACTCGCATCGGTGCAGCAATACGCCACGCAACTCATCATCTGAATCGGCAGCTTTCCAACAAAAAATTATTAATGATCGTTACCGATGGCGAACCATCCGATGTCGATGTGCAAGACCGGCAATACTTGCGTTCCGATACCAAAAAGGCAGTCAAGGATGCCGAGCGCGACGGGATACACACTTACTGCATCGGCATGGATCCGAAAGCCGACGACTATGTGCCGAGGATATTCGGTTTGCGTAACTACATGGTGGTCGATCATGCCAAATCTTTACCGGAAAAAATCCTGTTAATCTACGCCGCGCTTACTTTGTAAAGCATGGAGATGACTAACACACACCGTGTTGAATTCGGCTTGTTTGAGCGCGCCGATTGTAAATTCCCCTGCTGGCTCTATAATGCGCAACTCTTAAATAGTGGCGCAGCTTTTTCGCCCTATCGCTATCGCGTCCAGTGCGGCTAGGCCGCACTTTTGTTTTGGAAAAATTATGCCTGTTATCACTTTGCCGGATGGCTCTACCCGCAGCTTTGAACAACCCGTCACCATCGCCGAGGTCGCAGCCAGCATAGGCGCGGGACTGGCGCGCGCCGCACTCGCGGGCAAGGTCAACGGACAATTGGTCGATACTTCATTTTTGATTTCGCAAGATGCTGCATTAGCAATCGTTACCGATAAAGATGCCGACGGCGTGGAAGTAATACGCCATTCCACCGCGCACTTGTTGGCGCACGCGGTAAAAGAATTATTTCCCGATGCGCAAGTCACAATTGGCCCGGTGATTGAAAACGGATTTTTTTACGACTTTTCTTACCATCGCCCTTTCACGCCGGAAGATTTAGCGACGATCGAAAAACGCATGGCGGAGTTGGCGAAAAAAGATTTTCCGGTGACGCGCAAAGTGTTGCCGCGCGATGAAGCGGTCGCGTATTTCAAAAACATCAACGAACATTACAAAGCGGAAATCATCGCATCGATTCCCGCCGACCAAGATGTGTCGTTGTATAGCGAAGGCGAGTTCACCGATTTGTGTCGCGGTCCGCACGTGCCGTCAACAGGCAAACTAAAGGCCTTCAAGCTGATGAAATTGGCGGGTGCGTATTGGCGCGGCGATTCCAAAAACGAAATGCTGCAACGCATCTATGGCACGGCGTGGGCAAAAAAAGAAGAGCTGGATTTATACCTGCATCAAATCGAGGAAGCCGAAAAACGCGACCATCGCAAACTGGGTAAACAACTCGATTTATTCCACATGCAGGACGAAGCACCGGGCATGGTATTTTGGCATCCCAAAGGCTGGACGTTGTGGCAGGTCATCGAACAATATATGCGCGCCGTGTACCGCGATAACGGTTATCAGGAAGTGCGTTGTCCGCAAATTATTGAC
>JBAVPP010000242.1:0-4124 GCA_049693175.1 Gallionella sp.
GCTATGGATAGCGGCGGGAATATTCAGCATGGCAATCACCGTGCTGGCATTTTTTCCCGCCAGTTTTCTTGCGCCTTTAGTCGAAAAAAATAGCCAAGGTCGGCTGACTTTGGGCGACGCGCAAGGCACGGTATGGCACGGCTCGGCGTTCATCGGCAGCGCGCCCGGCGGCAATGTGCCAGTCACGCCGCTATTGCCGGGACGCTTTGAGTGGCGTGTTTCGCCGCTGTTGTTGCTGGGCAATGTGGAGATTGAGTTAAGCAATGCTGACGCGCTGTCGAATACCTTGCGCATTACGGGCAACTGGCATGAGTTGCACATCAGTCCGGCGGCAATAACTTTACCCGCCGAACGATTGGCGAGTTTGGGCGCGCCGCTCAACACCATCCAACCTTCGGGTCAGATGCGCTTGAGTTGGCAACCTTTGCAAATGAGCATCGCGCAAGATGGGATGAGTTTGACGGGACAAATGGATTGGGCATTACAGGACATCGCATCACGCTTGTCACCCATTAAGCCGCTGGGTGCTTATAATCTGCACCTGAACTGGCAAGGCGCGCAGGCAACCGTGTTACTGACCACACTGCAAGGATCGCTGTTGCTGGACGGAGCGGGCTCGGTAAATAACGGGCGTTTGGTATTTTCCGGTACGGCGCAAGCCGCACCGCAACAACAAGAAAAACTGGCTAATCTGTTGAACCTGCTGGGGCAACGCCGTGATGCGAACAACCCGAATATTATCGCGCTGGAATTCAAATAATGAAAAATAAAATGACGGTTTCAAAACTTTTTTGGGCTTTGCTAATCTGCGCGGCCTTGCCTGTCGCACATGCGGAAGACGCGCCGGTTGCACCGGTCGCCGCAAGCAATAAAGCCAATTTCAACTTTGTGAATGCCGATATTGAATCGGTCATCAAAGCCATCGGTGATTACACCGGCATCACCTTTATCATCGACCCGCGTGTCAAAGGTACGCTGAGTTTGGTGTCGGAAAAAACGCTGACTAAAGCACAGGCTTTGCAATTGCTAAGTTCGGTGTTGCGTATGCAAGGTTATGCGGTGGTTGCCGCCAACGGCTACAGCAAAGTCGTGCCGGAAGCCGATGCAAAACTGCAAGGCAGCGTGGTCGCCTCCGGCGGCGCGGCGGGCAATCAGGTCGCCACCCAAGTGTTCCATCTGAATCACGAGTCGGCGGCTAATTTGGTCACCGTGTTGCGTCCCTTAATTTCACCCAACAACATCATTAACGCGAATCCCGGCAACAACACCTTGGTCATCACCGACTACGAGGATAATTTGTTGCGCATGAGTAAAATCATCGCGGCACTCGACGGCCCGCCGAGCAGCAATTTGGATGTTGTGCCTTTGCACTTTGCGATTGCCAATGACATCGCCGCGATGGTGAATAAGCTCATGGAACAAGGCACGCCTAGTCCGCCTGTGGTGTTGTCCGATTCGCGCACGAATACGGTGATTGTGCGCGCGCCCTCCGAAGCTCGCGCGAATCTGGCAAAGTCTTTAATCGCCAAGCTCGATCAACCGACCACGCAACCGGGCAATGTGCATGTGGTCTATCTGAAAAATGCCGAAGCGACCAAGCTCGCGTTGACTTTGCGCGCGGTCATGGCGGCGGATGGATCGTCATTATCAAGCTCCGCCACGCCGCCCTCTAACCCCTCGTCAAATTCTCTCACTGGCGCGCTCACGCCCTCCTCCACGCCCAACTCGTTGCCTTCCGGCGGGGCGGGCGGATTCATACAGGCGGATGCGTCAACCAACACGCTTATCATTACCGCCAGCGAAGCCGCATATCGCAATATTCGTTTCATCATCGACCAGCTTGATGCGCGCCGCGCGCAAGTTTATATCGAGGCACTCATCGTCGAGGTTGATGCCAATAAAACGGCGGAACTTGGCGTGCAATGGGCGGCTCTCGGAACGAATGGCGCGATGGGAACGGCATTTTCAACCGGCGGTAATAACCTCGCCAACCAAGCCGCCGCACGACTCACTCCCGGTACTGGACCGCTGCCGCCCAACAACGGTTTGAATCTGGGGCTGCTATCCAAAACCATCGGTTTGGGCGCGTTGATTCATGCTTTGCAATCGGACACCAACACCAATATTTTGTCGATGCCGAATCTCATCACCTTGGACAACGAAGAAGCGAAAATCATGGTCGGGCAAAATGTCCCGTTCATCACCGGTCAATACACGACAGCAGCGTCGGCAGGTGCGGCGGGCGTAAATCCATTTCAAACGGTCGAACGCAAAGACATCGGTCTGACACTCAAAGTTAAGCCGCAAATCTCGCAAGGTGGCACGGTTAAAATGGCGATTTACCAAGAGACTTCCGCCATTTCGCCGACCGTGAATACGGCCGGACTCATCACCAGCAAACGTTCCATCGACACCAATGTTTTGGTGGATGACGGTCAAATCATCGTGCTGGGTGGACTGATAGACGACAACTTGCAAGACACGGAAGAAAGCGTGCCGGGCTTGGGCAGCATCCCCTGGTTGGGCAATTTATTCAAGTACCGCACGCGCACCCATGCCAAAACAAATTTGATGGTATTCCTGCGCCCCAGCGTTGTGCGCAACACCGAACAGAGCAACGATCTCGCGGCGGATCGTTATGACTTCATACGCAATATCGAAGTCGCTAGCGAACCGGATGAAACTTCGGTGATGCCCAAGATGGAGTCACCCTTGGTGCCTGAATTGCATGACGGTAAATTGATAGGCGGAATATTGGCTCATCCGGCATCGAAATTGAGTACCACACTCAACACACCCGAACCCCCTGCGGTTGCCGCAACTTCCGCCGTTCCGGTGACAACACCATAATCAAGATGGATGCGCGCCTTCTGCCTTACGCTTTTGCCCGCGACTTTTCCATACTCGCGCGCCGCGATGCCGACTCGCGCATCGAGGTGTGCATCTCGGATGCGACCGTGCCCTCTGCCATTGCCGAAATCAGCCGTCATTACGGACACATCACGCTGAGCAAATTATCCGCCGCTGAACTGGCCGCGCAAATCGCCGCAGCGTATGCCGATTCCGGTGGCGATGCCGCGCAAGTCATCGATGAATATGAATCCGATGTGGATTTGAACAAACTTCTGCAAGACTTGCCCGCCGTCACCGATTTACTTGAAGCTAGCGACGATGCGCCCGTCATTCGCATGATAAACGCGCTGCTCACACAAGCCTTGCGCGAAGGCGCGTCGGATATTCATATCGAACCGTTCGAGCAAATTTCCGTGGTGAGATTTCGCATCGACGGCGCGTTACGCGATGTGGTGCGCCCGAAAAAAGCCATCCATGCGTCGCTGATTTCGCGCATCAAAATCATGGCGCAACTCGACATCGCGGAAAAACGTCTGCCGCAAGATGGACGCATTACCTTGCGCGTCGGCGGTAAACCGGTGGATGTGCGCGTCTCGACTTTGCCCACTGGACACGGCGAACGCGCGGTGTTGCGTCTGCTCGACAAACAAGCCGGACAACTGGGATTGTCTAGCCTAGGGATGAGCGACGACGTGCTGCCGCAGTTCGATAAACTTATCGCGCAACCGCACGGCATTGTGCTGGTCACCGGGCCTACGGGTTCAGGAAAAACCACCACGCTGTACGCCGCGTTGACGCGCTTAAATAAAATCGACACCAACATCCTCACGGTGGAAGACCCGGTCGAATATGAGTTGGAAGGCATCGGTCAAACGCAGGTCAACGCGCGCATCGACATGACGTTTGCCAAGGCCTTGCGCGCCATCCTGCGCCAAGACCCTGACGTGATTATGATAGGTGAAATCCGTGATTTGGAAACCGCGCAAATCGCCGTGCAAGCTTCGCTCACCGGGCATTTGGTGCTGGCAACTTTGCACACCAACGACTCTGCCGCCGCCGTGACGCGCTTGTTGGATATGGGCATAGAACCATTCTTACTTTCATCATCATTGTTGGGCGTGGTCGCGCAACGTTTGGTGCGCAAATTGTGCGCGCATTGCAAAACTTTTGATGGCGCAACTTGGCACGCCAACGGCTGCGAACAGTGCGGACAAACGGGCTATCAAGGTCGCGTCGGCGTGTATGAATTGCTGCTCACCACCGAACAAATC
>JBAVPP010000243.1:0-6664 GCA_049693175.1 Gallionella sp.
AGGCTCCTGAGACTACGCTGTGAATCTATCAGCAAAGTTTGCCGAACGCCATAACAACAATGCGCGGTATCCGCTCTCACGAATACCGCGCATCATTTTTATGCGAAACTAAAACTTAGTGGTGCGATTTGGACATCAGTTTCAATATCTTGATATTGATGACCAAAAATCGCACCGTCTGCCAGATCAGCGAAGTGCGCATATAGCGCGTGAAACCTGTTGGCGCGGGCGGATAGTAAGCCTGTTGGTACGGTTCTTTATTGGTGATTTTGCCAGCCATGTTTTGCTCCTTGTAATTTTATAAATGCTTAATCGGGGATGAACGACCAACCCGGTTTCATTTTTGCCTGATAGATGAAAGCGTGGTGCAACAGATATTTCATCCAGTGTCCCGCCAAGCCGATTTCGCCGAAAGTCAGCTCGATGTCGCGACCATGATCGGGGTATTTTTCAAAATCAGGCACGACCGGATACACCGTCATGGTGGCCGCCGTTCCTTTGAAAAAATCCGAGCCGGTCGATGCCACACACGCCGCGCCCATTTCCGCCATAGACGCGGTGTGCGTCGGTTTATCCGCGCCGTTGATCATGTCGCAAATACTTTTCGCAACGGCCATCGCCATCGCTGCCGACGGCATACCGGTACGCGGTGCGGTTGGATTGATAGGTGTGCCATTGGTGCTTTGCATGGGTTTGCTAATCATGTGCGGCGGTGCGAAGGCGATGCCGACGGCAAACATATTGCGGAAACTTGGCGACTGGTAAGTGCGCGGCCAATCTTTCGCACTCCATTCCATGTAAGGACGCGCGGTGTAATCGGCATCCACTTTCATAAAACCGTTAGGCGCGAAAAGTTGCGCGGTGATGTCCTCACCGGTTTTGTTAAAAGCCTTCAGCCCCACGCCAGCAAAGGGTGGAATCAACATGGAGAAATCGAATTCCTGTTCGTGGAATGTACCGTCCAAAGTCTCGTAATGAATTTTTCCGGCTTCGACTTTCTTGACGTGTGCGCGGGTAATCCATTCGATGCCGCGTTCCACCATCAGTGACTCGGCAAACGTTTTGCCATTGGTGATGTAGCCGCCGCGTTTGATATGCACGCCGCCCATACCGGAATCGCCCAGCTCATATTCGTTGGAAAGCCAAACAATGCGCGCCATGTCGCGTACACCGGCATCGCGCAGCGTGTGATCGACGTTGTAAATATATTCAAACGCCGCGCCTTGGCAGGTACACATGCCGTGACCTGTGCCGATGACGATGGTGCGACGCTGACCATTGCGCAAATCGGCGATGATTTTTTGCAATTTTTCATTTGCTTCCACCGCGTGACTGGCGGTGCAAACGGAAACGGTATGACCATGCTCAGGACCCAAGCCTTCGGTCGCGCCGAAATTCAATTTCGGGCCTGTGGCGTTAATCAAATAATCGTAAGTGATATTTTCTTGCTTACCCGCTTTGTTGGCATCCGTATATTCAACGGTGACGAAAGGGGCGGCGTGACCGCCATTGCCTTCCGGGTTAATCGACAAAGCCTTAGCCTGACGGAATTGCACATTGGTTTTGCCATACACTTCGGCAAGATCAAAGGTGACTTGCTCGGTTTTCATCTGACCCACACCAACCCAGATGTTGGATGGAATCCAGTTCCATTTTGGATTGGGCGAAATCACGAAAATCTCGTGCTTGCCGCCGACCATTTTGTTCAAATGCCGTGCGGCGGTGTGTCCCGCAATGCCTGCTCCTAGTATCACGATACGTGCCATTCTTGCTCCTTCAAATAATGTGAATTGTGAACCTGAAAAAACTTCGGTGACAATCCACATTGCCACCGAAGCCGATTAAAAATACACCTGCTTGTTACTGCTTATTTTTGCGTTCTGCTTCCATATCCAAACGGCAGAAATGTTCCGCTTCTAACCACATCACATTGATGATGCCGAATGCCATCGCGAGACCGACACCCAATATCCAACTAAAATACCACATGATGATTCCTTTCAATAAACGTTATGGTCGTTGGCGCGTATGCCTTCCACCGTGATCTTGCCGCGCAACACGCGGTACACCCAAGCGGTGTAAAAAATAATAATGGGCAGGAACAGCAACACCATCCAGAACATGATTTGCAACGTGGTATGGCTGGACACCGCGTCCCATATTGTCAGGCTGCTTTGCGGGTTGCTGCTGGACGGCATGATGAAGGGGAACATCGCGATGCCCGCCGTCAGAATCACGCCGCTCAAGGCGATGGAACTGGTGACGAAAGCCGCGACCGCTTGTTTCGCCGAGGACAGCACCAAGGTCAGCATCGCGCCGACAAAGCCCGCCGCCGGTGCGATCCACAATAACGGATGCGCGTTAAAGTTATTCATCCACGCGCCCGCCACGATTTCCACTTGCTTATCCAAAGGCGTGAGTGCCAGATTGGTCGCGCCTATAGAAATGATTTTGTAGCCGGGTATGCCTGCCGCAATCCAGAAGCCTGCCGCCGCGAAGGTTGTAATCAATACGATGGCGGAAATGCGTACGGCGTTGCTGGCGCGTTTTTCGATGATGCCGACGGTGCGGATTTGCAAATACACCGCGCCGTGCATCACCAGCATAGACACACTCACCACGCCCGCCAATATCGCAAACGGATTAAGCAAAGCCCAGAAGCTGCCGGTGTAGGTCAGACGCATATCGGCATCAAACGAGAACGGCACGCCCTGCAACAAGTTGCCGAATGCCACGCCGAAGATTAACGCGGGCACAAAGCCTCCGACAAACAAGCCCCAATCCCACGCGGAACGCCAGCGCGCATCTTGAACTTTGCTGCGATAGTCAAAGCCAACCGGTCTGAAGAACAGCGCGAACAGCGTCAGAATCAGCGCGAAATACATGCCGGAAAATGCCGCCGCGTAGACCAGTGGCCATGCCGCGAACAATGCGCCGCCCGCCGTGATGAACCAGGTCTGATTGCCTTCCCAAGTCGCGCCCACCGAGTTGATGATGACGCGCCGCTCTTCATCGTTTTTGCCCAAGAAAGGCAGCAACGCACCCACGCCCAAATCAAAGCCGTCGGTGATGGCAAAGCCGATCAACAACACGCCGACAAACAGCCACCAAATCATTTTTAATGTTTCGTAATCGAATATCATTTTGTTCCCCTTATTCTGATGTGCCGTACTTGCCGATGTGCAAACTTTGCGGGCCGAGGCGCGCATACTTGAACATCAAATACATCTCGGCGACCAGCAGCAGCGTGTAGAAACCGATGAAGCCTGCCAGACTTAAATACACGCTGGACGCATCCAAATTGGAAGTGCTCAAATGCGTGGGCAAGATGCCGCTGATGGTCCAAGGTTGACGACCATATTCAGCAACGATCCAACCCATTTCAGCGGCGATCCACGGCAGCGGAATGCTGAAGAGTGCCAGGCGCAACAGCCAGCGTTTTTCAGCGATAGTGCGCTTGGCGGTGTAGTAAAAAGTCGCCGCGAACACGAATAAAATCATAAAGCCCGCCGCCACCATAATGCGGAAAGTCCAGAACATCGGCGCGACATGAGGCACGGTATCTTGCGCGGCTTGTTTGATTTGCTCTTCCGTTGCATCGACCACATTCGCGGTATATTTTTTCAGCAGCAAACCAAAACCCAAATCGCCTTTGACTTTCTCGAATTGCGCCTTGCTTTCCTCGGACTTGTCACCCGCGCGCAATTTTTCCAAAGCGGCATAAGCTAGCATACCGTTGCGTATGCGGGCCTCGTTTTCCGCGCGTATTTCGGCGATGCCGGTGACTTTTTCATCCACCGAACGTGTGGCGATCAGGCCCAACAAATAGGGAATTTTGATAGCGGAATCGGTAGTCTGTGTTTTCTCGTTGGGAAAGCCGAAAGCCGTAATCGCCGCCGGAGCTTCTTCGGTATGCCACTCCGCTTCTATGGTGGCGAGTTTCATGCGTTGCACTTCGCCTGCGGTGTAACCGGATTCATCACCCAGCACGATAACCGACACACTCGCCGCCAAACCAAAGCCTGCCGCAACCGCGATAGAACGATAGGCAAACGCTTTGTCGCGTCCGATCAATAAATACCACGCGCTAATGCCCAGCACAAACATAGAGGCGGTGACATAACCTGCCGATACAGTGTGTACAAATTTCACCTGCGCGACCGGGTTAAACAGCAGTTGCGTGATGCTGGTCATTTCCATGCGCATGGTGTGATAGTTGAATTCCGCGCCGACCGGATTTTGCATCCAGCCGTTGGCGATCAAAATCCACAATGCGGATAAATTCGAGCCGATGGCAACCAGAAAAGTGACCATCAAATGTTTGACTTTGGAGAGTTTGTCCCAGCCGAAAAAGAATAGACCGACCATAGTCGATTCAAGGAAAAATGCCATCAGTCCTTCGATAGCCAGCGGCACACCAAAAATGTCGCCGACGTAATGCGAGTAGTAAGCCCAGTTGGTGCCAAACTGGAATTCCATGGTGAGACCGGTGGTCACCCCCAAGGCGAAATTGATACCGAATAGTTTGCCCCAGAATTTTGTCATGTCGCGATAGACTTCTTTGCCTGTCATCACATACACTGACTCCATGATGACCAGTAAAAACGACAAGCCCAGCGTCAGCGGGACAAACAGAAAATGATACAACGCGGTGGCTGCGAATTGCAGCCGCGATACATCGACGAGTTCTTGTGTTGCGACCATTATTTAACTCCCTTGATAATGTGTTCTGAAAATAGTTGTGCCGAAACTTGCGCTGCATCCAGCTTCTCGTCCTTGGGGTCGGAAAACCAAACCGCCCAGATGAAAAAAATCACCAGACTTTTGACCAGCAGAACAAAAATGATTTCGCGTTTCAATTTTTTATCCATGATGCACACCAAAAAATACCCCGCTGCTATGCGAGGTTTTACCTTGCCATTATAATATAATAATAATCTAATAAACAGAGCGAAAAAACATTCTTTTGATATGGATATTAAGCCCGGTTTTCGCATATAACGAATGCGCACCCCGCAGCCACTGAATGAGGCGGGGTGCGGGAAGCGCGATGCTTAGAAGTTGTATCCAACTTTGGCTTGCACCAGCGTGTTGTTCGCCCCGTTCATTCCCGGTGCGACGTTCTTATTGCTTGTACCCTGCCAGCGCGCGCCAAGGCCAAGGTTCAGCGCGCCGATGCGGTAATCCAAATCCGCGCCGATTTGAAATGCGGCCATGTTGGTTGATCGTCCTGCGACATCCGCTTTGACCAGTCCGATTCCGGGGCCGATACCGAACGTCAGGTTTTGCGCAATGCCCGTTGTCCAACGCGGGTTGACTTCAAATGTCGATAACTTCAGCCCATTGTGGTCGAACTGACCATACGAGATTTTGCTGCGTATCATGCCGGAAGGCGGCTGCATCACCAGGCAGTTGAACGCCACTTCCGCGCCGGTGTAGCCGCTGCTGCCGGCGGGTGTGCCGCTCAGTGAACCGCCCACCAAAGACAGTGTGACATCGGGTTTGTAATTCGCATCCGTGACAGGAAGAAATTTCCAATCCCCCGCGAAACTGGTGACAGAAGCGGTGACCAGACTGATGCCAAGCAAAGTACTGAGAATGGTGCGTTTCATATTAGCTACTCCTGATTAAGTTTAAGGGAGTCGCAATGTACGGAATTTTTTACAGGCGTTCAGTGACATTCATCACATAACAAACAAAACCTGACGCGCAAGATATTTTTCGATGAAATAGCTTGACATTAGTAAATTAGAAAATAATAATACGTGCACGTTGCGTTTTCCCTGATGCGACGATTGAAGTGCCTCTTCCTCCGAGGGTACTTCAAAGTTTGGAAACTTTGCCTTCCCCTCGTTAGAGGGGATTTTTTCTGGCAAATAGAGATTTCCGGCAAGTTTCGTTATAGACGCACTTGAAAAATCAGAGTTTGGTGTCACTTCCAAGATAAGTCTACATTTGGAGCGCAAAATGAGCGAACCTTTACATGTTGTATGTCCGCATTGCGAGGCGGTAAATCGTATTCCAGTCGAAAGATCGGGTGAGCAGCCCGTTTGCGGAAAGTGCAAACAGATTTTGTTCGAGGCGCAACCGGTCGAGTTAAATGCAAAGAATTTCATGCAGCATATTTCGCGCAACGATATTCCGGTATTGGTCGATTTCTGGGCTCCCTGGTGCGGGCCATGCCGCATGATGGGGCCGGCATTTGCGAATGCCGCGCAGCATCTGGAACCGGCGATGCGTTTAGCCAAACTAAACACGGAAGAAGCGCGCGACCTCGCGGCCAAATACAACATCCGCAGCATACCGACCTTGGCGTTGTTCAAGAATGGGCAAGAAGTCGCGCGTCAGGCCGGTGCGATGGATATGAGTGGTATCGTGCGCTGGGCTCGCGACAACGCTTGACGCGAGTATTGCCTGCGACCCCCTTGCGGCTTGTGACTCAGTGAACTTTGACATTGACTTCAGCTCGGCACTTCGCCAGACTGCGATTATGAATCTCACCAAACGACTGATTGCTGTGTTTTTGATGCTGTGGCTACCGTTGTTCAGCGGTGGCGCATTGGCGGCTTCTGTGGCTATGCAGATGCCAGCCGGACATTGCCAAGATGAGTCTATGTCGATGGCAGATATGGCCAACATGGAGATGGACGTAGCTCCCATGCCA